>NZ_JBFUMH010000055.1:0-32324 GCF_054049475.1 Microvirga sp. P5_D2
GGGCGGGCCGGAAACCCTCATCGAGGTGGTGCTCGCCGCCGACAAGGAGCGCACCGCCCTCCTCGCGGAGGCAGAGCACGCGGACGGCATCCGCCGCGCCGAGATCGAAATGCGGCTCACCGATATCGGCGCGCATTCCGCCCCCTCGCGCGCCGCCGCCATTCTCCACGGCCTCGGCTTCGATGCGGAGGCGCAACGCAGGCCCTGCTCCGATTTCTCGGGCGGCTGGCGCATGCGCGTGGCGCTCGCCGCCGTGCTGTTCACCGAGCCCGACCTGCTGCTTCTCGACGAGCCGACGAACTATCTCGACCTCGAAGGTACGCTCTGGCTCTACGATTATCTCGGGCGCTATCCGCACACGGTTCTCGTCATCAGCCACGACCGCGAACTGCTCGACACCTGCGTGAACCACATCCTGCATCTCGATCGCGGCAAGCTCTCGATCTATCGCGGCGGCTACACATCGTTCGCCAAGCAATATGCGGAAAAGCGCGAGCTCACCGCGAAGATGGCGGCGAAGCAGGAGGCCGAGCGCAAGCACCTGCAAGCCTTCGTCGACCGCTTTAAAGCCAAGGCCTCGAAGGCGCGGCAGGCGCAGTCGCGCGTGAAGCGCCTTGCCAAGATGGAGGCCGTCACGACCATCGTCGAGGACGACGTGATGCCCTTCAACCTGCCAGGACCCGAGCGCCCCGCAGCGCCGCCGCTGATTACCGTGGAGAGCGGCGCGGTGGGTTACGGCGAGCGCATCGTGCTCGACCGGCTGAACCTCACCATCGCGCCGGATGACCGTATCGCGCTTCTGGGCTCCAACGGCAACGGCAAGTCCACCTTCTGCAAGCTCATCGGCGGCAGGCTCGCGCCCATGAAGGGCGAGATGCGCACGCCCACCCGCATGGACGTGGCCTATTTCGCGCAGCACCAGCTCGACGAGCTGAACCCGAAGGCGAGCGCCTACGACCACGTGGCCGAGCGCATGCCCGACACGCCCATCGCAAAAATCCGCGCCCGTACGGCGCAGATCGGCTTTCCGGGCGCGAAGGCCGACACGCCGGTCTCCTCGCTCTCCGGCGGCGAGAAGGCGCGCCTGCTCATGGGCCTTGCCGCCTTCAACGGCCCTCACCTGCTCATCCTCGACGAGCCGACGAACCACCTCGACATCGACAGTCGCACGGCGCTGATGGAAGCGATCAACGATTACGACGGCGCCGTGATCCTCGTGAGCCACGACCGCTTCCTGATCGAGGCCTGCGCGGACCGTCTCTGGATCGTCGGCAACGGCAGCGTGAAGCCTTTCGATGGCGATATGGACGATTATCGCCAGCTCATCCTCTCCGGCGATCTCGATACGCAAAAGCGCTCGGACAAGCCGCAGGCGCCGAGCACCTCGAAGGTCGATGAACGCCGCGCCGCCGCCGAGAAACGCGTGGCGCTGGCACCATTGCGCAAGAAACTTGAAGCGCTGGAAGCGAGGATGGCGAAACTCACCGACGTGATCGCCAAGGTGGACACAGCACTCGCCGACGGCACGGCCTTCCTGAAGGATTCAGCGAAGGCGACGGAGCTGTCGAAGATGCGCGCCGACGCGGCGGAAACGCTCGCTGCTCTGGAGGAGGAGTGGCTGAGCGTGAGCGGGGAGATTGAAGAGGTGTCGGCCTAACATAGAGATCGAACTGTCGCCGCAATCGGCATAGCTCTCGGCGCTGCAGTGGGCTATCTCCGTCGTGATTAGGCCTAGGATGAGTTTTTCATCAAACCGGTAATCCGTGCGGGATTTGCGCTATCGGAAGCTAGCGTCATCCTGTACGGTGGCTTCATCAGTGGTTCCTAAGTCAGCCGCTGCCCTTTTGGGCGCAGGAGCGTCTCGAAGCTCTTCGGGCTTTGGAGAACCCACCATGCCAGTCAATTTGCAGCCACCCGGAAAGCCTACACCGACTGCCCCTCTCCAGCGTACGTCATTTCTGGACCAGTCCTTGAACTGGCTCGCCGTCGTTGTGGGAATTGGGTTGTGCGTCTGGGGTATAAACTATGGCTCTAGCCTGCTGAGCTAGCAGGCAGCCATTCTTTCCGCGTAAATATTCGGGTCATCGACCCTGCCTTGTACTTGGCAGGATCGACTGTTTTTACGGCTTCACGATCCGATCGAGCCGGTTGTTCACGAAGAAGTACAGCTCGCGCCCGCCCGGCTCGGAATAGAGCACCTGCACCTCGCGCTGTCCCTTCCCGCTTTCTCCGACGAGCACGTCGGTGGCGGGCTTGCCCTTGATGCGGACGATGTCGCATTCCGCGATGCCGGGTTCGATCACGGTGGCAGTGCCTGTCGATACGCCGGTGCAGCGTCCGTCGGGGCCCAGCAGAGGGCCGTCGAAGGTCGGGCCGGTGGGCACGGATGCCATCGGCGCCGCGGGCGTATAGGGCGCTGCAACCGGAGGCGCGGATGACGTGCTAGTGCAGGCAGCGACACTCATGGCGGCGAGAACCGCACCGGACAGAACCTTCAGACGCATCGATCAATCCCCGTTGGCGGCTCTGGCCTGCAGGGCTTCCTCGAAAAGCCTCTGCACGTCGTTTCGGAAGGCCTGCCGCGACGCCTGTCGCGAATAGAACATGTGGCCGCCCTCGTAAACACTCAATGCCACACGGTTCTGGGGACCAAGCGCGGGAAGCTGATCGAGAAGCAGCTTGGAGGCGAAGTATGGCGTCACCAGATCGGTGAAGCCGTGGGTAACGAGCACGCGCATCTTGCCGTCGAGCGAAAGCGCCTGACGCAGCTCATCGAGATTCTCAGGCGCGTTCCGCCCGTTGCCCCAGCGCCAATTGCCGTTGACGCTGCCGTTCAACAGGTTGTAGCGCCCTTCCGCCTTGTAGTTCAGGGTTTGGGACAGGTGGCCGATGATGGCGCTCGACAAGGGCGCGGTCATCGCATCGAGCACGGGATCATCGAAACGCGAAACCTGCGAGTTGGGATTGGGATCGGCAATCGCGATGTTGGTATCGTACGCGCTGACGATCTCGGATGTGCTGCGCCGCAATTCCCGTTGCGCTGTGCGCATGTCGATACGTCCTGCGAGACGCTTCGTCAGTTCGGGATCGAGGCCTGTGAATTCCGCGACGCGGGTGCTCACGCGGTCCACGACGACCTTGTCCTGAGGCCCCTTCATGAGATCGATGAGATACTCTCCGGAAGCGTAATTCTCGGCGGCCTGCAAGGATTCGCGAGAAACCGGACCTTTGCGCGACTGCTGCGCCGCCGCAAGCGACGGCAGGAGTGCCGCGTTGATCCAGGGCGCGCCGGTTCCTCCCCCGAGCCAGTCGAAATCGAACACCGGCGACACGAGCACGAGGCCGCTGAAGCCGATGCCCTGATCGTTTTGCAATTTCTGCGCCAGCAGCGGCCCACGGAAGCCGCCATAGCTTTCGCCCACGAAGAATTTCGGCGAGGCCAGCCGGTCTTTTTCCTTCAGCCAGCGCATGACGAAGGCGGCGAGCCCATCGATATCGCCTTGAACCGAATAGAACCGCTCGCGCACCTGATCGCCGCCGACCACGCGACTGTAGCCCGTGCCCGGCGGATCGATGAACACGAGATCCGTGAAATCGAGCCAGGTTTCCGCATTGGGCACGAGCGCGGGGGATGCCGAGGGGCTGATGGCGCCGCCGTCCAGCGGCAGAAGCCAGGGGCCGACGGCAAGAAGATGGAGATAGGCGGAGGACGCCCCCGGTCCGCCATTAACCGCAAATGTCACGGGCCGGGACGCCCGGTCCGCATCGTCCCGCGTATAGGCCACGAAGCCGATTTCAGCCTGAGGCGCACCCTCGGGATTGGTCAGCGCGAGATGCCCGGCCGTCGCAGTGAATTGCAGGGTGCGCCCCGGCAATTGCAGCGTATGACGCGTCACCGATTCCGGAGGCAAGCTCTGGGTTTGCGTTTCCTGCCGCTGACGCCGCTGGTCTTGCTGCGCCGCCTGCTGTCCTGCCTCCTGCGCCCCCGCCCCGAGCGGCATGGCCAGGGAGACACAAAGCGCGGCATAGAGTGGAAGGCGGAAGGCTCGGGACATCGCGGAATTCCTTGTGGCTCCGGTGAAACTGGAGACTTCGGCTTCTGATGCAAGCTTTCGGGCGATGAAGAAATCGTGTTCGGCTGTCTGTTCCGTCATGGCCGGGACAAGCCCGGCCATGACGTTAAAAGAGACTCCGCACTTCAAACTTCTGAAACAGGCTCACGCCTTCCTCTCCCACCGCCCTCGCTCGTCCTGCTGCCAGTAGGTCGCATCGTGACCGCCCTCCTTCACCGCGCGCCATTGGTCGCGGGCGATGGCGAGAGCCTGAACGTCGTTACCGTCGAACAGGATCGCGAGACGCTGGTAGGAAGCGATGTCCTGGGGCAGGTCCGCGCCCTCGGCGAGGAAACGGATTGCGGAACCGTTGGGGTTGTCGGCGCCCAGCGTGATGAGAATGGGCTGGTCGGCCGCATGGGCCTCACGGTCCGTGCCATGCGGCAGAAAGCTTTCGTCGCTGAAGGTCCAGAGGTGGTCGTCGAGCGCGGACAAGCGCTCTTCAGTCGTCACCTGAATCACCGCTCGCCAGCCGCGCTCCAGCGTTTTCTGCAGGAGCGTGGGCAGCACAGATTCCAGCGGCTGTTGCTGGAGATGATAGAAAAGGACCTCGGCCATTACTTTCCTGTCATCCCGGACGACGCGTAGCGCAGATCCGGGATCGTTGTCAGAATAGAGCGCTATCTTCGTTAGACGATCCCGGGTTCCGCTGGCGCGGCCCCGGGATGACGCTCTTGAAGGTTCAGCCCTCGTAGTGATCGCGCACGAGTCGGTCGAGCAGACGCACGCCCCAGCCTGAAGCCCAGCCCTTGCTGACTTCGGTCTGCGGCGAGCCCATGGCGGTGCCGGCGATGTCGAGATGCGCCCAGGGCGTATCGTTGACGAAGCGCTGGAGCAGAGCCGCCGCAGAGCTCGAACCGCCGAAGCGCCCGCCGGTATTCTTCATGTCGGCGAACTTGGATTCGATCATCTTGTCGAATTCCGGCCCGATCGGCATGCGCCACACGCGCTCGCCCGTCGTCTTGCCGGAGGCGGTGATGCGGTCGGACAATTCGTCGTTGTTGGAGAACAGGCCCGCATATTCCTGCGCCAGCGCCACGAGGATCGCGCCGGTGAGCGTTGCGAGATCGATCATGAATTTCGGCTTGAAGCGGTCCTGCACATACCAGAGCACGTCGGCCAGCACGAGGCGGCCTTCCGCATCCGTGTTGATGATCTCGATGGTCTGGCCGGACATGGTGGTCACGATGTCGCCGGGGCGCTGGGCATTGCCGTCCGGCATGTTCTCCACGAGGCCGATGGCGCCGACTACGTTGGCCTTGGCTTTGCGGCTGGCCAGCGCATGCATGAGGCCGACCACGCAGGCCGCGCCCGCCATGTCGCCCTTCATGTCCTCCATGCCGGCCGCCGGCTTGATCGAGATGCCGCCGGTATCGAACACCACGCCCTTGCCGATGAAGGCGATGGGCTTGTCGTTGGCCCTGCCCCCGTTCCAGCGCATGATCGCCACGCGTGGCKGACGCGCCGAGCCCTGCGCCACGCCCAGGAGCGCGCCCATGCCGAGCTTCTTCATGGCCCGCTCGTCGAGAATCTCGACCTCGACACCGAGCTTGGTCAAAGCCTGAGCGCGAGCGGCAAATTCCTGCGGGCCGAGCACGTTCGGCGGCTCGTTCACGAGGTCGCGGGCAACGGCGATGCCGTGGTAGACGCCCTCGCTTCCCTTGTAGGCCTTCTTGACGGCGGCAGCATCGGCCACGTTCAGAACGAGGCGAGCCGGACCCTTGGAGCCGTTATCGTCCTTCTTGGTCTTGTAGTGGTCGAAGCTGTAGCGGCGCATCTGCACGCCGAGCGCCACATCCGCGACGGCCTCTGGCGTCACCTCGATTTTCGGCAGGTCGAGGATGGCGGTCGTGACCTTTCCATTGGCTTTGCCGGCGATGAGACCACCAAGCTGGAGGAAATCGACCGAATCCCTGTCCTTCTCGCCGCCGACGCCGACAACGATGAGCCGGTCCACGCTCAGGCCGTTGGGCACCACGATGGACATGGCCGACTTCGCCTTGCCCTTGAAGCTCTCGGCTGCGGCCGCCTTGGCGATCAGGTCGACGGCCTTGGAGCCGAGCTGCTTCGCAACCGCTGGCGCTGGCTTGAGATCCTCTCCGACGAAGACGATGAGATCGCCGGTTTCGACCTTGCCGTGCGGCTGAAAGTCGATCTTGAAGCTGTCGGCCATGAAACCCTCGTAGTTTGACTGAATATGGGGCCGGATTCGCGGGCACCCCGAATAAGGACTTCCACCATATAGGGCATGAGGAGCGCCGCCGTGAAATAGGCGCAATCGCGGGCTGTTGAAAACACCCGTCTTGCCTTAAGACCTTGTGACAAGGTACCCACGGCCTTTGGTGCCCAGGGCGAAGAGCTTCATGACACTTCTCGAACGCTATATTTTGAAAATCTCGTTCAGCGCATTCGTCGCGTGCCTGGTCGCGCTGACGGCCGTCATCTGGATCACGCAGGCCCTGCGCGAGCTCGATCTTTTGACCGGCAAGGGCCAGACGCTCTTCATCTTTCTGACGGTGACGGGCCTGTCTCTGCCCGCCCTGATCAACGTCATCGCGCCCGTGGCCCTGTTCATGGCCGTCATCTACACCCTCAACAGGCTGAATGGCGACTCGGAGCTGATCGTCATGAGCGCGGGCGGCATGGCGCCTCAGCGCCTGCTGCGGCCCTTCATCGCGCTCGCCGCCTTCATCTGCATCGTGGTGGGCATGATCTCGGTCTACATCATGCCGGCGAGCTTCCAGGAGCTGCGTCTCCTGTTCACGAAGATCAGGGCCGATTTCGTGGCCACCATGGCCAAGGAAGGCCAGTTCATCACGCTCGAGAACGGCATCACCTTCCACTACCGCGAGCGCTCGGGCGATGCATTGCTCGGAATTTTCATGGAAGATCAACGGGATAAGAAGAAGCCCATCGTCTATCTCGCCGAGCGCGGCCAGACCGTCGAGACCAACGGACAGGCCTATCTCGTGCTCGAAAAGGGCAGCGTCCAGCGCAAGGAACCGAACAGCCGCGATTCGTCCATCGTGGCCTTCGAGCGCTATGCCGTGGACCTCGCGGCCTTCAACCGGGAGGACGGCGAGGTGATCTACAAGCCGCGCGAGCGCAGCACCACGCAGCTCCTGTTCCCGGACAAGAGCGAACCGCTCTACCAGCTCCAGCCGGGACGCTTCAGGGCCGAGCTTCATGAAAGGCTTTCATCCTGGCTCTATCCGCTCGCCATGATGGCCATTGCCTTCGCGGCCCTGGGCGAAGCCCGCACGACCCGCCAGGGGCGCGGTCTCGCCATCGCGGCGGCCATCGTCGGCGTGGTGCTGTTACGAATTCTCGGATTTGCCGCATCCAGCGCGGCGGCGCGCTCGGCTGCGGCCGTCATTGCCATCTATGCGGTCCCGATCGGCACCATCGTGATCTGCCTCATGCAGATCTTCCAGGGTCCGGCCATGCGTTCCTTCAACGCCAAGGTCCGTAATGCATTCCGCTCCTTGCGCCCCTCGCGTAAGGCAGCAACCCAGGGAGCTTGAGCATGTTGATCGGGCGTACCCTCGGGCTCTATTTCTCCCGCCAGTTCATCAAGACGATCTTTATCGTCTTCGCGACGGTTTTCACCCTCGTCTACACCCTCGATTTCGTGGAGCTGATGCGCCGCGCGGGCGATACGGAGAACGCCACCCCTGCCCTCATGGCCCAGCTGGCCCTGTTCCGTACCCCGGCCATTGCCGAGCAGGTCATGCCCTTCGCCGTTCTCTTCGGCAGCATGGCGGCCCTGCTTCAGCTCAGCCGCAAGCTGGAACTCGTGGTGGCCCGCGCCGCCGGCGTCTCCGCCTGGCAGTTCCTGCAGCCCGGCCTGCTGGTTGCCCTTACCCTCGGCATCGTGTCCGTCACGATCTACAACCCCGTTTCCGCTCATCTGAAGCAGCAGGCTTCCGATCTGGAGGCCAAGGCGTTCGCCTCCCGCACGTCGCAGGTCTCGGAGAAGCCCATCTGGCTGCGCCAGAAGAGCCAGGATGGGCAGGCGGTGTTCAGGGCCGACGGAAGCCTCAACGATTCGGCGACCCTGGTGGGCGTCACGGTCTATATGTTCGATGATGCCGGAGCCTTCACCCATCGAATCGAATCGAAGGAAGCAGCCCTTCATGAAGGTTTCTGGGAATTGAAGGACGCCCGTGTCCTCTCGGCGACCGAGGAGCCCCGATCACATGATCGCTATCTGATCGCCTCGAACCTCCAGCCTTCTCAACTCAGGCAGAGCTTCATCGACCCGGATTCCGTGCCTTTCTGGGACTTGAGAGACACGATCGATCGGTTGGAAAGCTCGGACATGAACGCGACGACCTACCAGCTGCATTACGACCTGCTCATGGCCCGCCCCTTGCTGTTCATCGCCATGGTTTTCGTAGCTGCTTCCGTCTCGTTAAGATTCTTTCGATTTGGCGGTGTAGCAATGTTAGTTCTGGGTGGCGTCGCTGCCGGCTTCATGCTTTATGTCGCCACTGAGCTTATGGCGGAGCTTGGAGCATCCGGCATCATCAGCTCTGGAGTTGCAGCCTGGTTCCCTGCCGTAGTAGGCAGTCTTTTAGGAACCTTGGCATTATTATACCAAGAGGACGGCTGACCCCGTTCTCATATAAGGGACGTGGGTTAAGCGTGGGGATTCAACGGCTCAAGACATCGGTCGCAACGTCTGCGATCGCAGCGGCGCTTCTGTGTGCCGTTGGGTCAGGGCCAACCCTTGCCCAGTCGCTGAATGACGCCATCACCTCCCGCGCCCAATCTCAGTCCGGGGAGGACCGCCTCCTCGTCGACGCCAAGGAAATCGTCTACGACAACGACCGGAACACGATTGCCGCCTCCGGCGACGTCCAGATGAACTACCAGGGCCGGACCCTCCAGGCCGACCGCGTCACCTATGACCGCAATACCGGACGCGTCTTCGCCGAAGGCAATGCCCGGCTGACGGATGCCAGCGGCGCCGTCGTCACGGGCGACCGATTCGAGCTGACGGACGACTTCAAGAACGGCTTCATCGATTCGCTGCGGGTGGTTCAGACTTCGGTCGACAATGGCCGCCCGGTCACGACCCGCTTCTCGGCCCCCCGCGCCGAACGGGCCGCTGGTGAAACGACGACCTTCGAAAGCGGCACCTACACGGCCTGCGAGCCCTGTAAGGACAACCCGGAGCGGCCGCCTCTCTGGCAGGTGAAGGCCGCCAAGATCATCCATAACAACAGCGAGCAGACGATCTATTACGAGGACGCGACCCTCGAGATCCTTGGCCTGCCCGTAGCGTATATGCCGTATTTCTGGACGCCGGATCCCACGGTCAAGCGCAAGACCGGCTTCCTCTCGCCCCGTTACGTCTATTCGAATACCCTCGGTTTCGGCTTGGGCGTCCCGTTCTTTTGGGCCATCGCGCCCAATTATGACCTGACCGTCACGCCGACCATTCTCAGCCGCCAGGGCCTCCTCGGCCAGGCCGAGTGGCGCCATCGTCTCGAGACCGGCTCCTACAACATCCGCGTGGCGGGCATTTCGCAGCTCGACCCGGATGCCTTCTTGGACAGCCCCTATGGTCCGGGCGACCGCGAATTCCGCGGCTCGCTGGAAACGACCGGCAAATTCTACATCAACGACCGCTGGACATGGGGCTGGGACATCGCTCTGGTTTCAGACAAATGGTTCCTGTCGAACTATAATATCCGCAGCGAAAGTCTCAGCACGATTTACCTAAGGGAATCGATCTCGACCCTGTACCTGCAGGGCCAAGGCGACCGATCCTTCTTCGACATGCGCGGCTACTATTTCCAAGGCCTGTCGACGCAGGACTGGCAGAAGCAGCTGCCCGTCGTCGCCCCGGTTCTCGACTACGACAAGCGCGTCACGCCTTCCGTCATTGGCGGCGAGTTCGCACTCAACGTGAATGTCACCAGCCTGACCCGCGAGGCGGCCCAGTTCGAGCCGCTTTCCACCGCCAACCAGACCAGTTTCGGCATCTATCAAACCTGCGTCATCTTCGATCCGGAATCGTGTTTGGTGCGCGGCATCAGCGGCTCGACCTCCCGGGCTTCGGTCATGGCTTCCTGGCGGCGTGAGTTCGTCGATCCGGCCGGTCAGGTCTGGACGCCCTTCGCCTATCTTCGTGCCGACAACTTCTGGATCGCTCCCAACTTCAGCGGCTACCAGAACGCCAATCTTAGCAACTACATCCAGGACGAGGACGATTATCTGTTCCGGGCCATGCCGGCCGTCGGCCTCGAATACCGCTATCCCTTCGTCGCCGATCTCGGCACCTCGGGCCGCCAGGTGATCGAGCCCATCGCTCAGGTCATCGCCCGCCCGAACGAGACCAAGATCGGCCATCTTCCCAACGAGGATGCGCAGAGCCTTGTCTTCGACGACACGTCTCTCTTCGACTGGGACAAGTACTCTGGTTACGACCGTGCGGAAGGCGGCGTTCGTGCGAATCTCGGCATCCAGTACACGGTTACCGGCGCCGACAATTTCTATGCGAACGCGCTGTTCGGACAGTCCTATCAGATCGCCGGCCGCAACTCGTTCCGCCAACCGGATCTCGCCAATGTCGGCCTGGATTCAGGTCTCGATTCCCGCGCTTCCGACTATGTGGGCCGCCTGCAGATCTCGCCGAATGCCAATTTCGCGTTCGTGTCGCGCGCGCGGTTCGATCAGGATGACTTCGGCGTCAACCGGGTCGAAGCTGGGGTCAGGGCCAATTTCAACCCGTACCTGCCGCTCTCGACCTCGCTGACATATGCGAGCTACGCGGCCCAGCCGGATATCGGCTTCCCGCGCCGCCGCGAGGGCCTGCTCGGCTCGGCGACCTGGAACGTGACGCCGAACTGGTATCTTTCCGGGTCGTTGTTGCTCGATCTCGATCGCTACCTGCTCGCCCGCGAGAACTATGCGATCCAATACGCCACCAATCCCGACACTGCGGTCTACAACCGTCAGGACACCGCCTATGTCAGCTCCATGTCACTGGGCGTGGGCTATATCGACGAGTGCACCACCTTCTCAGTCAGCTACATCATGACTCCTCGTGAACTGACGACCACCGCGGGCGAGAAGGATCGCAACCACACGGTGATGCTGCGTCTTGAGCTGCGCACCCTGGGCGAGGCCAATTTCACCCAGCGTCTGGACGGCTCCGACTCCGGGGAAGAGGGCGTAGCCAACTAGTGCCCCGGCATGAGCGCCCTCTCCTGCTGACCCAGGGCGACCCCGCAGGCATCGGGCCGGAGCTGACCCTCAAAGCCTGGCTCCAGCGCAACGAAGAACGCCTTCCGCCTTTCGCGGTCATTGCCGATCCCGCTCATCTGGAACGTGTCGCCAAGGATCAAGGCTGGAACGTCCCCATCGTGTCCGTCGAGCCTTCCAAGATCGCCTCGACCTTCGCGCAGGCCCTGCCGGTCATTCCCTTGAAAGCCAGCGTCGCAGCGCTGCCTGGAAAGCCAGATGCGGCCTGGGCTCCCTCCGTGATCGAATCCATCGAGACGGCGGTCAGCCTCGTGCGGAGCGGCGCAGCCAGCGCCCTCGTCACCAACCCGATTGCGAAGCATGTGCTCTACGATGCCGGCTTCAAGCATCCGGGCCACACGGAATTCCTGGCGGCTCTCGCCGCAGCCGGCGGCAGCGAGACTTATCACCCGGTGATGATGCTCTGGAGCGAGGAGCTCGCCGTCGTGCCGGTCACCGTGCATATCGCACTCGCCAAGGTGCCGGCGGATCTCACGACGGATCTCATCGTTCTTACAGGGCGGATCGTCGCCCGCGAGCTCCGGGAGTGGTTCGGCTTGTCCCAACCGCGCCTTGCCTTGGCAGGGCTCAATCCTCATGCGGGCGAGAACGGCTCGATGGGCAAGGAAGACCAGGATATCATCGCTCCCGCCGTGGATATTCTGCGGGCCGATGGCATCGAGGTTGCAGGCCCGCTACCGGCGGACACCATGTTCCATGCCCGCGCCCGCAAGAACTACGATGCGGCGCTGGCCATGTACCACGACCAAGCCCTGATCCCGATCAAGACCATCGCCTTCGACGAAGCGGTAAACGTGACGCTTGGCCTGCCTTTCGTGCGCACATCGCCCGACCACGGCACGGCCTTCGACATCGCGGGCAAAGGCATCGCCCGCCCCGACAGCCTGATTGCCGCCATCAGGCTTGCCGCCCGCTTGGGAAAAGGTGCGAAATCATGAGTCAGATCGACGGTCTTCCTCCTTTACGCGAAGTGGTGCGCACGCACGGCCTGATGGCCAAGAAATCGCTTGGCCAGAACTTCCTGTTCGACCTCAACCTGACGAGCCGCATCGCCCGCTCCGCCGGGCCGTTGGAAGACGCTACCGTCATCGAGGTCGGTCCCGGTCCCGGCGGCCTGACCCGCGCCATCCTGGCGGCAGGTGCGAAAAAGGTCGTCGCCATCGAGCGCGACAGCCGCTGCCTGCCGGCTCTTGCCGAAATCGCCGATCATTATCCCGAACGCCTCGATGTGATCGAAGCGKATGCGCTCGCGTTCGACCCGCGCCCCATGATGGGCGACGGGCTCGTGCGCATCATCTCGAACCTTCCCTACAATGTGGGCACGGCGCTGCTGATTAATTGGCTCACAGTCGAGGAATGGCCGCCCTGGTGGTCGTCGCTCACTCTCATGTTCCAGCGCGAGGTGGCCGAGCGCATCGTGGCGACGGAAGACGACCCGAAGGATTATGGGCGGCTTGGAGTGCTTTGCGGCTGGCGTACGGATGCGCGCATCCTCTTCGACGTGCCGCCCTCCGCCTTCGTCCCGCCGCCGAAGATCACGTCGAGCATCGTTCACCTGACGCCGAAGGCCTCGCCGCTTCCCTGCCGCATCGGAGCCCTGGAGGCGGTCACGCGCGCGGCCTTCGGCCAGCGTCGCAAGATGCTGCGCCAGAGCCTGAAATCTATCGCGCCCGATCCCTCAGAAATCATCAAGGCAGCAGGCCTTGAGGAAACGGCTCGCGCGGAGAATGTGCCGGTGGAAGGTTATGTGGCGCTTGCCAATGCCTTCGATGCGGCGCGGGGCAAAGCTTAATCCAGCTTCTCCGACAGGAGCCCTTCGACGAACTCCGACAGCCCGACGAGACGATCGCGCTTGAGGCGCTCGGCAGTCTGGATAGCCTTGAGTCTCTGGAAGGAGTCGTCCAGGTACTCGTTGACGATCACGTAGTCGTATTCGACCCAGCGCTCCATCTCGACGCGGGCATTGGCGAGGCGCTTGGCGATGACGTCGGGCGCATCTTCCGCACGGCGCTCAAGGCGGGCCTTCAGCTCCTTGAAGCTCGGAGGCAGAACGAAGACCGTGACCACATCGTCAGGCAGCTTCTGGCGCACCTGACGCGTACCCTGGTAGTCGATGTCGAAGACCATGTCCTGGCCGGAGGCCAGTGTCTTCTCAACCGGCTTGCGCGGCGTGCCGTAGTAATTGCCGTGGACCTCGGCCCATTCCAGCAACTCGTCGCGGTCGCGCATCGCCAGGAACTCTTCCACTTCGATGAAGTGATAGTGCTTTCCCTCGATCTCGGACGGGCGCTTCGGGCGCGTGGTGACGGAGACGGAGAGAACGCCTGCGCGCTCGTCAACAAGGCTGCGGGTCAGTGTGGTCTTGCCCGCGCCGGAGGGCGAGGACAGGATGAGGATGAGGCCGCGACGGCCGACCAGAGGTTTGGAAACTTCACTCACCGCATCACTCCACGTTCTGAACCTGCTCGCGGAATTGCTCGATAACGGCTTTCAGTTCAAGGCCGATCCGCGACAAAGACACGTCATTGGCCTTCGCGCACAGGGTATTCGCCTCGCGGCCGAATTCCTGCGCCAGAAAATCGAGACGACGGCCGACGCTGCCGCCCTCCTGCAGCAATCCGCGCGCCGCATCCACATGGGCGCGCAGGCGGTCGATCTCCTCGCGGATATCGGCGCGGGCGGCGATCAGCACGGCTTCCTGATGCAGGCGCGCGGGATCGAGCGTGGCCTTGCCGTCGATGAGTTCCGCGATCTGCGCTTCGAGCCGCGCCCGAATGGCCTCGGGCTGACGCGCGGGCGACTTTTCCGCTTCGGTGACGAACGACGTAATCAGATCGAGCTGCTGGTTGAGGACGACGGCAAGCGCCTGTCCTTCCTTCAGCCGCGCTGCTTTCAGAGATTCGATGAGTTGGCCGACAGCGCCCTTGAGCGCCGTGGTGAGCGCCTCGTCCTGCCCCGGCTCCGTCGCATCCTCTTCGAGCTCGACGACGCCGCGCACGGAGAGAAGCCCATCGAGCGAGGCGGGCTGCACGTTGCCGGGAAGGGTCAAATTACCGATAGCGGACAGGAGGGATTGCAGGACCTCCTGATTGACGCGCAGCTTCGGCGTGGAGGAGGCCTTCGAGAGGGAGAGATTGAGCTGGCCCTGGCCTCGGGTGAGCGCCTTGAGGATCTGGCCCCGCGCCTCTTCGCCCAAGGCATCGAAGCCGGACGGCGTACGCACCCGCACTTCGAGCCCGCGCCCGTTGACCGTCTTGATCTCCCACGCCCACTGGTAGGGGCCGGTGATCCCGGCTTCACGGGCGAAGCCGGTCATGCTCGCAATGGACATAGAAAACCTCGCAAAACCCGGCTGTCACATCGGGCACCTGAAATCGGCGCGACCATAATGCGCGCCGATCCCGGAGTCGATCAGCAATCCCGAGTTCTCGGAGGCATCCGGCCCGTTACTGGCCCGGCGGCCGCAAGTTGGGAATGTTTTTCGGATTCGACAGGTCGAAGGTCTTGTTCTTGAGGGGGTCCTTGTCCGTCCCCTCACTTGCGTCGAACCCACGGGTGCGCCCGCCCTGCCGGTTTGCCGGGAGGGCATTGGCCGAGCCGCGCAGCTCCTGCGCCACGTCGTTCGAAGCGCCGGACTGGCCACGCGTCTCCGCTTCAGGTTCCACACGGTCCACCTCGGCCGGCTCGGTGGTGGCGCGCGTCTTCTCGAGCTGGCGCCAACGACTGACATTGCGCTGGTGCTGCTCGTAGGATTCGGCGAAGGCGTGGCCGCCCGAGCCATCGGCGACGAAGTAAAGGTCCTTCGTGCGCGACGGATTGGCGACAGCTTCGAGCGCGGCGCGTCCGGGATTGGCAATGGGGCCGGGAGGCAGGCCCTCGATCACATAGGTGTTGTAGGGCGTGGCGGCCTCGATCTCGCTGCGCATGATACCGCGACCAAGGGTGCCTTTTCCGCCCACGAGACCGTAGACGATGGTGGGGTCGGATTGCAGCTTCATGCGGCGCATGAGGCGATTGATGAACACGCCGGCGACCCGGGTGCGCTCATCCGCGCGGCCCGTCTCCTTCTCCACGATGGAGGCGAGGATCGTCAGTTCCTGCGGCGACTTGATCGGCAGTTCCGAAGAGCGGCGCTGCCAGATCTGGGTAATCGCCTGGCGCTGGGCCGCCTGCATGGTGTTGATGATCTGCTGGCGGGTGGTGCCACGCTCAAACTTGTAGGTATCGGGCAGCAGCGTGCCCTCGCGGGGCGTGTCGGTGACATCGCCGCTGAGGGTCTCGTTCTCGTAGAGGCGTGCGATGATCTGCTCGCTCGTGAGGCCTTCCGGCACCGTGACCGTGTGGAGGATCGCCTTGCCCTGGACCAGGGTGTCGATGGCTTCCTCGATGCTCGTGCCGGCCTTGAACTGGAACTCACCCGCCTTCATCTGGCCGCGCTGCCGGTTGATGAGGGCATAGGCCTCGAACAGGAAAGGCTGATTGATCACGCCCTCTTGCTTGAGGATGCTGGCGATCTCGCCGGTGCCCGTGTTGCGCGGGATGACGACCACCTTGTCGCTCTGGAGCGGTCCTTTAGCGGTGATCTCGCGCTCCAGGAAGGTGAAGCCGAAGATCCCTGCGATCGCCACGGCGACGAACAGGGTCATCAGCCCGCTCATGAGCGAGAGCATGCCCCTGCGACGACGGCGCAGGCGGGGCGGCGGCGGCGGAGCCAGCGACGGCTTGATGGCCTCGCTGGGCGAGCGCGGGGAAAGACGCGGCTGCTGCGGATCCAGCGCCTCGGCCTCGTGCTCAGCCATCAGATTGGTCTTTTTCTTTCGTCCGAACATCACGCTGCTTTTCTGGTGCCGGCCGATTCACTACCGGCTCGTCCGACACCCTAACGGGGAATATGGCGAAAAGCCGTAACGTCGCGCTGCCTATCCTCAGGAGACGCGGCGGAAGACCAGCGAGGCGTTGGTGCCGCCGAAGCCGAAGGAGTTCGACAGGGCGACGTTGACTTCCTTACGCTTGGCCACCTTGGGAACCAGATCGATCGCGGTCTCGACCGACGGGTTGTCCAGGTTGATGGTGGGCGGCACGATGCCGTCGCGCATGGCGAGGAGCGAGAAGATCGCCTCGACAGCGCCTGCGGCGCCGAGCAGGTGGCCGATGGCCGACTTGGTGGACGACATGGACAGCTTGCCCGCCGCATCGCCGACGATGCGCTCCACGGCCTTCAGCTCCAACTCGTCGCCGAGCGGGGTCGAGGTGCCGTGGGCGTTGACGTAGTCGATCTCGGAGACCGGAATGCCGGCGCGCTTGAGAGCGGCCGCCATGCAGCGATAAGCGCCGTCGCCGTCCTCGGACGGCGAGGTGATGTGATAGGCATCGCCCGAGAGGCCATAGCCGATGACCTCGCCGTAGATCTTGGCGCCGCGCGCCTTGGCGTGCTCGTACTCCTCCAGCACCACGACGCCGGCGCCCTCGCCCATGACGAAGCCGTCACGGTCCTTGTCGTAGGGACGCGAGGCCTTCTCGGGCGTGTTATTGTAGCTCGTGGAAAGCGCACGGCAGGCGGCGAAGCCCGCGATGGAGAGGCGGTTCACCGGGGATTCCGTGCCGCCGGCCACCATCACGTCGGCATCGCCGAGCGCGATCAGGCGGGCAGCGTCGCCGATGGCGTGGGAGCCGGTGGAGCAGGCCGTGACCACCGCGTGGTTCGGGCCCTTGAGGCCGTGCTCGATGGACACGTAGCCGCCCGCGAGATTGATGAGACGGCCAGGAATGAAGAAGGGCGAGATGCGGCGCGGGCCGCGCTCGATCAGGGTAGCGGAAGCCTCGTAGATGCCGCCGATGCCGCCGATGCCGGAGCCGATCAGCACGCCCGTGGCGCATTGATCCTCGTAGGTCTTGGGAGCCCAGCCTGCATCGCGCAGGGCCTKGGTGGAAGCCGCCATGGCGTAAACGATGAAGGGATCGACTTTGCGCTGTTCCTTGGGCTCCATCCATTCGTCGGCATTGAACGTGCCGTTGGAGCCGTCGCCGAGGGGGATCTGGCAGGCGATCTGGCAGGCCAGATCATCGACCTGGAAGTTGGAGATCTTCCCAGCGCCGCTCTGGCCCTCGAGAAGGCGGGACCACGTGGCATCGACCCCATTGCCCAGCGGAGTGACCATGCCAAGACCCGTTACAACAACCCGGCGCATAACGTTCTACCCTATCGTTAAATAAAAATCGGGCGTCAAGTGAGTCACCCGACGCCCGTCCAGCTCTTTAGGCTGCGTTCTTCTCAAGGAAGCGGACGGCATCGCCGACCGTGACGATGGTCTCGGCGGCATCGTCCGGGATCTCGACGTTGAACTCTTCTTCGAAGGCCATCACCAGCTCGACGGTGTCGAGGCTGTCCGCGCCCAGGTCGTCGATGAAGTTGGCATTGTMGACAACCTTGTCGGCCTCGACGCCGAGATGCTCGACAACAATCTTCTTCACGCGATCAGCGACGTCACTCATCGTTTTTTCCTCAGTGGCTGCCGCCTCGGGAATCGGGCGGATTTAGAAATAAAAGTAGATCAGCTGCTCAGCTGACAACGCTGAAACGGCTACCTTGCGCCGTGCAAAGCCGCATTTTTAAGCGCCGGTCAACCCCTTTGGCTCGATCGGGCTCATGATTAACACAAGCTTGTCCTCTCTGGCGAGAGGCCAGCGGCGCCTGCGAACAGATTCCGCAAGCGCCGCTAAGTTATTCTAGAACATGGCCATTCCGCCATTTACGTGCAGGGTGTGCCCCGTCACGTAGCCGGCTTCGTTGGAGGCAAGATAAACGACCGACGACGCAATTTCTTCGCCATGGCCAAGCCTTCCCATGGGAATTGTGCCTAGAATTCCCTCACGCTGCTTCTCGTTGAGAACGTCCGTCATGGGCGACTCGATGAAGCCGGGAGCGACCAGATTCACGGTGATGTTGCGGCTGGCGACTTCCGCCGCGAGCGCCTTGGTCATGCCGATGAGGCCGGCCTTGGAGGCGGCATAATTGCCCTGCCCCGGATTGCCCGTTGAGCCCACAATGGAGCCGATATTGACGATGCGACCGTAGCGGCGGCGCATCATGCCCTTCACGGCGGCGCGGGAAAGGCGGAAGGATGCGGTGAGGTTGACGGCGATCACCGTATCCCACTCCTCGTCCTTCATGCGCATGAACAGGTTGTCTTTGGTCACGCCCGCGTTGTTCACAAGAATGTCGAGGCCATCCATCGCAGCTTCCGCAGCGGGAACGAGGGCTTCGACCGAATCCTTGTCGGAAAGATTCGCCTCGACCACATGAACGCGCTCGCCGAGGGCGGAGGCGAGTTCATCGAGCGCCGCGCGGCGGGTGCCGGACACGGTGACGGTCGCTCCCCTAGCGTGAAGGGCGCGGGCGATGGCGCCGCCGATGCCACCGGTAGCGCCGGTGACGAGAGCCTTGCGGCCGGTCAGATCGAACATGAAGGCTCTCCTCTTATCCTTGAAGGGATGCTTTGAAGGCGGCGACGTCCTCGGGGGTCCCGATGGCGGTGGATGTCGCGCCGGCAGCAATACGTTTCACGAGTCCGGTCAGGACCTTACCCGATCCAACCTCATAAAATGATTCAACTCCTTCAGCCGCCATAAAGGCCACGCCTTCGCGCCAGCGGACGGTGCCGGTGACCTGACGGACCAGCGCATCGCGGATCGCATTCGGGTCGATGATCGGAGCCGCTTCCACATTGGCGACGACGGGCACGATCGGGGCGTTCACGGTCACGCCGGCCAAAGCCTCGCGCATGGCATCGGCCGCGGGCTGCATGAGGGCGCAATGGAAGGGGGCGGATACGGCCAGCATCACGGCGCGCTTGGCGCCCTTCTCCTGGGCGATGACGACGGCGCGCTCGACGGCGGCCTTGTGGCCTGAGACCACGACCTGCGCGCCGCCGTTGTCATTGGCCGCATCGCAGACATCGCCTTGGGCGGCTTCACGGGCCACGTCCAGCGCTGCATCGAATTCGAGCCCGAGAAGCGCCGCCATGGCGCCCTGCCCCACGGGAACCGCGTTCTGCATGGCGTTGCCGCGAATGCGCAGGAGACGTGCCGTATCGGCAATGGACAGGCTGCCGGCGGCGGCAAGCGCGGAATACTCGCCGAGCGAGTGGCCCGCCACGTAAGCGGCATGCTTCTTCAGGTCGAGACCGGCCTCGGCCTCCAGAACCCGGATCGCCGCTAGGCTCACGGCCATCAGCGCCGGCTGGGTGTTGGCAGTCAGGGTCAGGTCCTCGGCAGGGCCTTCCCACATGATCGCGGACAGCTTCTGAGAGAGGGCCTCGTCCACTTCATCGAACACGGCCTTGGCCTGGGGGAAGTTTTCGGCAAGGGCCTTGCCCATGCCCACGGCCTGACTTCCCTGGCCCGGGAAAATGAATGCGCGCTTCATCGGGAGCGGAACCTTTATTGCATCGAGTCCGGGCGGAACTGGCACCCGTGAGGCCCGGAGTCAAGGCAAAGCGCCGCATCTTAAGGCTCATCCAGGCTTCAGATCAGCCGCCAGCCTATCAAAAGGCTCCCGTCAAACCGCCGGGGCCGGGAAAACCGTCCGGTCAGCACGCGGCCTGTTTTCTGTGCGAAGCTGAACAGGGCGGCCATCAGGATTCCCATATCGCCCCAAACGCGATGACCGATACAGTGTATCAACTCCCCTCTTCTGACGGCGTGCGGGCACGCACCCTGTCGGCTTTTGGGGATCGCGGGTCGCTTAAGCCTCTGTACGGGCACGCTTCCTCTTGTTTTCCGGCAGCAACCGGTGTATCCGGTCGCTCTTCCGCTATTTTACGAACCTGAAGAAGGAGCGCCTGCATGGCTCGCGTGACCGTCGAAGACTGCATCGACAAGGTCGACAACCGGTTTGAGCTCGTGCTGCTGGCCAGCCACCGGGCCCGCCTGATTTCCTCGGGCTCGCCGCTCACCATCGACCGCGACCGCGACAAAAACCCCGTCGTGGCGCTGCGCGAGATCGCAGACGAGACGATTGCTCCCGACGACCTGAAGGAGCAGCTCATCCACTCCATGCAGAAGTATGTCGAGGTGGACGAGCCGGAGGCCGAGGCCGTTCCCATGCTCAGCAACACCGCAGCCGCCGCTCCCTCGACCGGCAGCGACAACGATGCGGACGTGCAGTTCGACCGCATGAGCGAAGACGATCTCCTGCGCGGCCTGGAGGGCCTCGTGCCTCCGAGCAGCAGCGCGGACGACGACGACCGCGAATAAACGCTCGATCCCAAGTTTTTATTGGAAAAGCCCGGCCAAGTGCCGGGCTTTTTCGTTATTGCTTTAACCAAGGGCGGGTTATGCCGCCTGCAGCAAGCTATTCAGCTTGCGGTCAGAAGACGTTGTACAATATCCTAAACTCTTCTGATTTCAGCCAGATAGACCGGGTGTGAAGGAGTTGGCGACCGTATGATGCGCCAGTACGAACTTGTCGAGCGGGTGAAGCGCTATAACCCGTCGGCCAACGAGGCGCTTCTCAACCAGGCCTATGTCTATGCCATGATGGCTCATGGCAACCAGAAKCGCGCATCCGGCGACCTGTTCTTCGGCCACCCTCTCGAAGTCGCGGCCATTCTCACCGACATGAAGCTCGACGAGGCGACCATCGCGGCCGCCGTGCTTCACGATACGGTGGAGGATACCGAGGCGACGCTGGAGGAGATCAACAAGACCTTCGGCCCCCAGATCGGCGCTCTGGTGGACGGCCTCACCAAGATCAAGCGGCTCGACCTCGTCTCCAAGCGCGCGGCCCAGGGCGAGAATTTCCGCAAGCTCCTGCTCGCCATCGCCGACGATGTGCGCGTGCTGCTGGTCAAGCTCGCCGACCGCCTGCACAACATGCGCACCCTCCAGTTCATGCCGGTGGAGAAGCGCCAGCGCATCGCGCAGGAGACGCTCGAAATCTACGCGCCGCTCGCCGGCCGCATGGGTATCCAGGAGATGCGCGAGGAGTTGGAGGAACTCTCCTTCCAGAACCTCGATCCGGAAGCCTACGAGGCTATCAAGCGCCACCTGCACGAATTGTCGACGAAGAACGAGAAGCTCGTCGACGAGATCGAGCGAACCCTGACCACGAAGCTGCAGGCCCAGGGGATCAGCGCGGAGGTGAAGGGACGCCAGAAGCGGCCCTATTCGATCTGGCAGAAGATGGAACGCAAATCCGTCTCCTTCGAGCAATTGTCGGACATCTTCGCCTTCCGCATCATCGTCGGCACCCTCGACGAATGCTACCGGGCGCTCGGCACCGTGCATACGAGTTGGCCGATGGTGCCGGGGCGCTACAAGGACTACATCTCGACGCCGAAGCAGAACGATTACCGTTCGATCCACACCACCGTCATCGGCCCCGGCAGCCAGCGCGTCGAGTTGCAGATCCGCACGGCGGACATGGAACAGGTGGCGGAATACGGCATCGCCGCGCACGCGCTCTACAAGGAACGCGTTCACGACAATTCGCGCCTCGCCACCGAGAGCCGCGCCTATCAATGGCTGCGCCGCACCATCGACCTGCTGGCGGAAGGAGACAATCCGGAAGAGTTTCTGGAGCACACCAAACTCGAACTCTTCCACGATCAGGTCTTCTGCTTCACGCCCAAGGGCCGCCTCATCGCCCTGCCCCGCGGCGCCACGCCTATCGACTTCGCCTATGCAGTGCACACCGATGTCGGCAACACGGCTGTCGGCTGCAAAATCAACGGGCGCATGTCGCCTCTGCTCACCGAGTTGCAGAATGGCGACGAGGTGGAAATCGTTCGTTCCGAAGGCCAGACGCCTCCGGCCGCGTGGGAATCCCTCGTGGTCACCGGCAAGGCGCGCGCCTCGATCCGCCGCGCCACCCGCGCCGCCGTGCGCCGGCAATATACCGGCCTCGGCCATCAAATTCTGGAACGCGCCTTCGAGCGCGCGGGCCGCGCCTTCTCCGACGAGAAACTGAAAGGCGCCCTGCCCCGCCTCGCKCGCATCTCCATCGAGGATGTGCTGGCGGCTGTGGGTCGCGGCGAGATGTTCTCCGGCGATGTGGTGCGAGCCGTCTATCCCGACTACAAGGATGAGCGGCGTGGTGCAGGCAAACCCGATGGCGATGCGTCCAAGACCGCCGATGACCAGCCCGACGGCATCCCCATTCGCGGCCTCAACAAGGACATGCCGATCCGCTTCGCGCCGGAAGGTGGCGCGGTTCCGGGCGACCGCATCGTGGGCATCCTGACGCCCGGCGAAGGCGTCACGATCTATCCGATCCAGTCATCGGCGCTCGCGGATTTCGACAACGAGCCCGACCGCTGGATCGACGTGCGCTGGGATCTGGAATCCAATTCCTCGCAGCGTTTCCCTGCGCGCATCAAGCTGCAGTCGATCAACGAGCCGGGCTCGCTGGCGCAGATCGCGCAGGTGATCGCAGACCACGACGGCAATATCGACAACGTCAACATGAGGCGCCGCACACAGGACTTCACGGACGTCACCATCGACCTCACCGTGTGGGACCTGAAGCACCTCAACGCCATCATCGCGGAATTGCGCGCCAAGCGCGTGGTGAGCCGCGTGGATCGCGTCACCGGATAAGCAGCCATGTCATCGAAACCGCGCATCGCCGTCATCATGGACGAGAACACCAGCGTCGACGGCACGCGCTATGACATGACGAAGAAATATTTCGCCGCCATTCACAATGCCGGTGGAATGTCCTTTGGCGTTCCCTATTTCATGGACATGGTCGAAACCGTCGTGAACGAGTTCGACGGATTCTTAAGCACCGGCGGACGCTTCGCCTTTCCCGACACGTGGTTTCTGGAAGGGCAGACATCGAACGCACCGGAATCCGAGCGACTCGATGTGGAGGTCGCGCTCATGCGCGGCTTCCTCGAACGCGGCAAACCCGTGCTCGGCATCTGCAACGGCATGCAGATTCTCGCAGGGATCGCCGGCAGCAGCCTGTCACCCGACATCCGCTCTCTCGGCTCGCATGTGCTGGAGCACGACAAGCGCGGGCATATGCATCCCGTATCGGTGAAACCCGGCACTGCGCTGGCACGCATCATCGGCAGGCACGAGATCAATGTGAACACGTTCCATCGTGAGGGCGTGGTCGAACCGGCGGACAGTATCGTGGTCAGCGCCACCGCGCCGGACGGCATCATCGAGGCCATCGAGCTACCTTCTCACCCCTTCGCCATCGGCGTGCAGTGGCATCAGGAGCTTTTCACCGGACAGGACCACCCGGGAAACAAGCTGTTCGAGGCTTTCGTGCAAGCGGCGAAAGACGGCCCTCATCGCACTCGATAAGGGCCGCCTCAAAACTCAGACGATGAAGAAATCGTCGGCTGTCACGGCAGCCTTGTTGGCGAATTTCATGATCTGTACTGGCTTGTATTTCGTGCCGTTGCCATCCGCGTCATAGAAGACGACGCCGTTCTTGTAGATCAGGAAGTCGTTCTTGTCGGTAGCCTTCCCGATCTTGAAGAACTTCGCATTCAGCTTGGCCGGCGCTGCTTCCGAGCCAACCTTCCCGAGTTTCTTGAACACGGCGTTGTCGAGCCAGATCGCGTCGTCGGTCGGGTTGAAGTCGGTGATCGTGTCGTAGTTCACCTTCTTGTTATGGTTGTTCTTCTTCGTGCCCTTGCCGAGCGCCGTGTCGAACACGAACACATCCTGGCCCGCGCCGCCGGTGAGAACGTCGTTGCCTGACAGGCCATAGAGCTTGTCGTTGCYGGCAGCGCCAAGCAGCGCATCCTTGCCACGCGTGCCGAAGATCACCTTGTCGAGATTGGACGGTTGCGGAAGCGAAGGACCGGGACCACCAGCACCGCCACCGGTTCCACCGCCGCCCGTGCCGCCGCCGGCTCCACCACCGCCTCCCGTGCCACCACCGCCAGTGCCACCTCCACCGGTACCACCGCCTCCTGTGCCGCCGCCTGTGCCACCACCGGACGAAGGGATCAGGTCTGCCGCCTTGATGACCGTATCATTGAAGCTGAAGAGCTCGCATCCATAGATGGTATCCCCAATGTCTCCCTCGACACGGGCGTCCTTAATCCGAAATGCCCCGCCCTCGCCCTTCGTCACAACGTAGTCGTCACGCCTTCCTGCGAAAATGACGGTATCCTGGTCATCCCCGCCATCAATCGTCTCGGCATTGGCGCCAACGTAAATACGGTCTTGCCCTGAGCCCATATCGATGCGCCCGAGGACGGTGCCGTTCTTGCCGCGGAAGGTATCGTTTCCGCCGCCCAGCGAAATTGCGACCCCGCCCTTTCCTTCTATGACGCCTTGAAAATTGGTCACGCTATCGTCGGAATCACCACTACGAATGGCCGTGCTCGCGCCGATCGAACCATAGTTATCTACGATGAGCCCGGTTCGACTTGGGGCAGAGGTAAAATCGATGGCAAAATCGGTGCCTGAGATGAGACCGTGTTTGACGGAGTTACCGTTACTAACGGCTAGATACCCAGCGCCTCTAATCGCMGTTCCCTCAGTTGCTATGACAGCTCCTGTATTAAAAATGGCATCGCCATCCCTCATCTCTCCTATTGAGATGGCGCCAGTCTTCCCTTTTACAGTACCACCAGAAATGTTGATCCAGCTAAGGTTGCCAAGGGTAACGGCTGTACCTTCATGCGAATAGATAGAGCCTTCGACAATAACTTTCTGAGAAGAGCCGAGGCTGGTAATGCTCGGCTTCGAATTCTCAAGGAGACCTGTATTATAAACATGKACAGTGTCGCCTCCAGTGAGTTCAAGACTATATGTCCAATGCCCGCTGATGTAGTAACTCATGTTCATTCCCCGTATTTACGCTCCCTGAGGAATTAGAATGATATTTTATTTCTCAAGTGCGTTGACGCACACAAGAGTTGGCTAAGCTAACGAACCACCTCTTGCCTCCCGCTGCCCCTCCTGCCAAACAGCCCACACGCAGGAGAAGCCGCCATGACCCAGAACGACGTTCTCGATGAATTCCGCTCCGCCGGTGCGCTCCTGGAGGGGCACTTCATTCTCTCGTCGGGGCTGCACAGTCCGGTCTTCCTGCAGAAGATGTTCGTGTTTCAGGACCCAGTTCGCACCGAGCGCGTCTGCAAGGCGCTGGCCGAGAAGATTGAGCAAGCTTTCGGCAAGGTGGACTACGTGGTTTCGCCAGCGGTCGGCGGCATTGYTCCAGGTTATGAGACGGCCCGGCATCTCGGCGCCAAGGCGATCTTTGTTGAGCGCGAGAACGGTGAGTTCGTGCTTCGCCGCGGCTTCACGATTCCCGAAGGTGCGCGGGTGGTCATGGTGGAGGACATCGTGACCACGGGGTTGTCTTCTCGCGAATGCCTTGCTTCCCTTAAGGAACACCCGGGCACGATGCTTGGCGCTGCCTGCTTGATCGATCGCTCCGGTGGCAAGGCGGATCTCGGCGTGCCGTTCGTTTCGCTCGTTCAGCTCGACATACCGGCCTACCCGGCGGACCAGTTGCCGCCCGAATTGGCGGCGCTTCCAGCTGTCAAACCGGGCAGCCGGAGCTTGAAATCACAAAAATCTGTTTAATTTCGAAGGAAAGGGTTGACTGCCCCTATTCTGCCAACTTGACTCTTGGCGCGCACACGCCATTAAGTATTTGAAGTTGTCGCTTTATCTCGTCTGAGGGTAATAGCAGCCTGTTCTCGGGCACGTCATGTTTTATCTCGCAAGTGAATTGCCAGCGTAAATATTAGATGTCGCTTTGACAAAGAAGGTTGTTATACCACCCATGCAGACACAAACAGAGAATACTTATGTCCACCCAGCAGCGGATAGCGCTCTTCATTGACGGAGCCAACCTTTACGCTACGACAAAGACGCTTGGTTTCGATATCGACTACAAGCGCCTGCTGAAGGAATTTCAGGGCCGCGGCACCCTGGTTCGCGCTTTTTATTATACTGCGCTTGTCGAAGATCAGGAATATTCTTCCATCCGCCCGCTGATCGACTGGCTCGATTACAACGGCTATCGGGTGGTGACTAAGCCAACGAAGGAGTTCGTCGATTCCGCCGGCCGCCGCAAGGTCAAGGGCAATATGGATATCGAGCTCGCCATCGATGCGCTCGAGCTCGCCCCTTATATCGACCACATGGTCCTGTTCTCCGGGGACGGCGATTTCCGCTCGCTGGTCGAAGCCTTGCAACGTCGGGGTGTTCGCGTCTCCGTGGTGTCCACCATCACCACGCAGCCTCCCATGGTGGCCGACGAACTACGCCGCCAGGCTGACGAATTCCTGGATCTGTCGCAGCTTTCCTCGCGCATCGGCCGCGATCCCTCGGATCGCCCGCAGCGCGCGCCCGGCGAGGGCAACGACCGCCCGGATCGTCCTCCGCGCCCGCAGCCGGGCCAGCCGAAGAACGGCGCGCTGGAGAGCCGCTACGGCATCCGCCAGGGCCAGGACGACGAGTTCGACCTTTAAGGTTTTCTGCGAAAAGAATGCAGCGATGGCCGGGTTCGTCCCGGCCATTTTCTTTTAAAGCGTGCTCGCCTCGACCTCGCAATCCAACGCCAGCGAGCCCGCCGTGTTGCTCACGGTCGCGAGGCACAGATTGACCTGCTCTTCCGGAATGAAGACAGCGAAGCGCGTCACATAGAGACCGCCCTCGGCCTGCGAGAGCTTGCGCGCCTCAAGGCGCACGATGTTGGCGTCGTATTGCTTGAAAACTTCGGCCAACCGCGCGACCAAACCGAGTTGATCGCCGCCGCTAATGGTGATGCGGTGCGTGACGCTGCCCGCAGGTCCGGGGCTCGGGTCGAACGCGTAAGGCACGGCCCTCACCTCCGAGCCCTCAAGCTCAGGAAGTTCTTTAAGCCCCGCCTCGACCTCTCGCGCTTCAAGTCCCGCCGGCAACTCGCAAATCGCCACGAATTCGGCGCCTGAACCCAGAGCCGCGAAAGTCGTGTCCCGCAGGTTCACGCCGATATCGAACAGATTCTCCGCAATCGCGGCGACAAGCCCGACCCTGTCCGGGCCGAGAACGGAAACCAATGCGACGGATGCCATGCTGTTTCTCCCCATGAGGGAAGTTAGAGCGCAAGGCCGTTCTGTCAGCCCTTGTCGCGCATGAGGCGCGACTTTTCGCGGTTCCAGGAGCGTTCCTTCTCCGTCTCGCGCTTGTCGTGGAGCTTCTTGCCGCGCCCGAGCCCGAGTTCCACCTTCGCGCGGCCGCGCTCGTTGAAATAGATCTTGAGCGGGATCACGGTGAAGCCCTCGCGCTGCGTAGCGCCGATGAGCTTGTCGATCTGGCGCTTGTGCAGCAGCAGGCGGCGCGGGCGCTTGGTCTCGTGGTTGAAGCGGTTCGCCTGCAGGTATTCCGGAATATAGGCGTTGAAGAGGAAGAACTCCTCGCCCGACGGGCCGGCATAGGCTTCCGCGATGGTGGCCTTGCCGGTGCGCAGGGATTTGACCTCCGTGCCGGTGAGCGCGATGCCGGCCTCGTAGGTATCGGTGATTTCGTAATTGAACCGCGCCTTCCTGTTGTCGGCGACGACGCGGTTTCCGCTCTTCGGGTCTTTGGACATTTGTCTCTTTATGCGTTGATCAGGCCCGCATGGACCATAGCAGAGCGCACCGCAATCTTGGTGCTCTCGGAAACCGGGATCATGGGCAGGCGCACATTGTCTTCCATGAGGCCGAGCACGGAGGCGGCGTACTTCACGGGCGACGGATTGGTCTCGATGAACAGGTTGGTGTGCAGCGGCATCAGGCGGTCCTGCACCTTCAGGGCGCTCGCGTAATCGCCCTTGAGGCAGGCCTCCTGCATCTCGGCGCAGAGGCGCGGCGCGACATTGGAGGTGACCGAGATGCAGCCATGGCCGCCATGGGCCATGAAGCCCAAAGCCGTCGCGTCCTCGCCCGAGAGCTGGATGAAGTCCGGCCCCATGAACTGGCGCTGCTGGCTGGTGCGGGCGAGGTTGGCGGTGGCGTCCTTCACGCCGGCGATGTTCTTCAGCTCGTAAAGCCGGGCCATCGTCTCCACCGACATGTCGATCACCGAGCGGCCGGGAATATTGTAGATGATGATCGGAATGCCGATGGCGTCATTGATCGCCTTGAAGTGCTGATAGAGGCCTTCCTGGGTCGGCTTGTTGTAATAGGGCGTGACGATGAGCACCGCATCGGCGCCCACCTTCTCCGCGTGCTGGGAGAAGGCCACCGCCTCCGCCGTGCTGTTGGAGCCGGCACCCGCGATGACCGGTACCCGGCCCTTCACCTCGTTCACACAGATCTCGATGACCCGGTCATGCTCCTTGTGGCTGAGCGTCGGGCTCTCGCCGGTGGTGCCCACGGGCACCACGCCATGGCTGCCCTGCTCGATCTGCCAGTTGATGAAGGAGCGGAAACCCGCCTCATCCACGGCTCCGTCCTTGAAGGGAGTCACGAGGGCGGTGATGGAGCCTTGGAACCGGGTCATGATATTCCTCGAGAAAAATGCGGCAGATACTTGTGGGCTCAGGGATTTAACACATAAGAGGTGCGGCGCATGGGCGCAAACAAACCTTTGAGGAGTTGTCCTAGCGCGGCACTTGGTGTTTCCTCAAGTGAAACGTCGCCATAAAACAAGAGGCGGCGTTCAACGAGGGGGTAGCGGGTGAGCCTCACAATGCGTCCTTCGATCCGTTTGCTGGCGACCTTTGCCTTCGTCCAGCTCTCCACCCTCGCCGTCCAGGCCAATGAACCTCCCACCGCGCCATCGTCGCAGCCGACGAACCTGGAGAGCTTCACGCCGCCGGCAAAGGCCATGGAAGACCTGGAACAGCTATCCCTGATCTTCAAGGCCTATCGCGAGGGCGATGTTACCGAGGCCACTGTCCTCAAGTCCAAGCTCTCGGACCCGGCGGCCCAGGCCGCGGCGGAATGGTTCGCCATCCGCAGCGGAATCCCGGTGGGGTTCGAGCGGATCATGACATTCCGGCAAGATTATCCGGATTGGCCCGTCACGAACCAGATCCGGCGGCGGCTGGAGGATTCACTCCTCGCCGAGCGGCGCTCGCCTTCCCAGATCCGTGCCTTCTTCGAGAAGCAGCCTCCCGTCACCGCATCCGGGCGGATTGCCCTTGCCCTGGCGCTGAAAAGCGACGGCAAGGACCAGGAAGCCGCCGAGCTGATCAAGCAGGTCTGGCGCGAGGATACCTTCGGCGCAGAGACGGAAAACCGCATTCTCGACCGCTTCCCCGGGGTGCTCACCCAGGCGGATCACCGCTACCGCATGGAGCGCCTGCTCTTGAAGGAAGCCTGGGGCGGAGCTCAGCGCGCCGCCGGGTTTGCAAGTAAGGATCATGCCACGCTGGTGAAGGCCCGCATGGGCATCTACCAGGGCACGAAGAAGGCCGAGAAGGCCTTCGCCGCCGTGCCGGCCTCCCTGCGGGACGATCCGTCCTACATGTTCTCGCGGGCGCTCTACCTGCGCCGGGCCAAGAAATACGTTGAAGCAGCCGCCATCATCGTGAAGGCGCCCCGCGACCATGAGCTGCGTGTCGATGGGGACGAATGGTGGGCCGAGCAGCGCCTTGTGACGCGGGAGCTCCTCGACCGGGGCGATTTCCAGAACGCCTATAACGTCGCAAGCCATCATGCCGCCGAATCCCCCGCCCAGCAGATCGAGGCGGAGTTTCATTCGGGCTGGATCGCTCTGCGCTTCCTGAACGATCCGGCCAAGGCGGGAGCGCATTTCGCGGCTGTCGCGCAGACGGCCTCCACGCCGATCTCATTGTCCCGCATCGCCTATTGGCAGGCCCGCGCCGCGGAAGCCGCCGGATCGAGCGCAGACGCCAGAATCTTCTATGGAAGGGCCGCCTTACACCCGACCACCTATTACGGACAGCTCGCGCAGGAAAAGCTCGGCGAGACTGTGGCTTTGCGCTCCGTGGAGCCCTTGAAGGATGATGAGCGCAACGCCTTCGAAGCGCTCGTGCCCGTGCAGGCGGTGAGCCTGCTCCAGCAGGCAGGCGAAAGCGAGCTTGCCCTCGCCCTCTACTCGGATTTCGCGCAGGTGCTCGCCGATCCCGGCCAGCTTGATGCGCTTGCCGCCATGGCGACAAGCCAGCAGAACCCGCGCGCGGTTCTGGCCATAGGGAAAATCGCATTGCAGCGCGGTTTCCCGCTCGATCAACACGCTTACCCGCTTGCCGCAATCCCGGATTTCGCCCCGGTCGGCGACGATGTGGAGCCTGCCATGGTCTACGCCATCGCCCGGCAGGAAAGTGCCTTCAATCCCAAGGCAGTTTCGAGCGCGGGCGCTCGCGGGCTCATGCAGCTCATGCCCGCCACCGCCAAGCGTACGGCGCAGCGCTTCAATGTCGGCTTCGACCTGAACCGGCTTGTGGAGGATCCCTCCTACAACGCGAAGATCGGCTCGGCGCATCTCGGCGAGCTGATGGAGGACTGGAAGGGCTCCTACATCCTCGCCTTCGCGTCCTACAACGCGGGCGGCGGCAACGTGAACAAGTGGGTCAAAGCCTATGGCGACCCGCGTAAAGCCGATGTGGACATGATCGACTGGGTCGAGCGCATTCCCTTCTACGAGACCCGCAACTACGTGCAGCGCGTGATGGAAAACCTACACGTCTACCGGCAGCGCCTGAACGAGAAGAAGGCTCCGACACCGCCCGAGGCAGCTACAGCGGATGCGACAAAGACCGCGTATTGATGCAGGATGCCGCTCCGTTGAAGCCAATGCGTTGTTGGGTTTGAAATGAGCAGCTCGTATCGTGATCTTTTCGTCCCGGCCTCCGATGGCCTGCGGCTCTATGCGCGCGACTACGGTCCGAGCGACAGCAAGACCCTTCCCGTCGTCTGCCTGCCGGGCCTTGCCCGGAACGCGCAGGATTTCCACGCGCTTGCCGAAGCCCTGAGCACGGATGCAGCCCATCCCCGCCGGGTTCTCAGCTTGGACTACCGAGGGCGTGGTCGCTCGGAATGGGACAGCGACTGGCGCAAATACGATATCGGCATCGAGGTCAACGACACCTTGCAGGTACTGGCTGCAGCGGGAATCGGCAGGGCCGTGTTCATCGGGACATCACGCGGCGGTCTCATCACCATGGCCTTGAGCGCGACGCGACCGGATCTGCTGGCCGGCGCGGTGCTCAACGATGTCGGGCCGGTGATCGAGCCTAAAGGTCTCACGCGCATCCGCAGCTATGTAGGCAAGCTTCCCTTGCCGGCGACGATCCAGGAAGGCGGCGAGCTCCTGAAGGCTCTCTCTGGTTCCCAGTTTCCCGGCTACACCCAGGAGCAATGGGAGGACATGGCGCGGGGAACCTGGCACGAGCAAGACGGCCGTCTTGTTCTCAGCTACGACGCGAACCTGATGAAGCCGCTCGAAGCGCTCGATCTCGAAATGCCCATGCCTGACCTCTGGCCGCTATTCGAGGGCCTGAAGCCATTACCGGTGCTTGTCATTCGCGGAGAACATTCCGACCTGCTGACGACTGAAACTCTCGTGCAGATGCAGGAGCGGCATCCGCGCCTCAAGACACTCACGGTGCCCGGGCAAGGTCACGCACCAGCGCTGACAGGCCATGTCATTGAAGCGATCCGCGATCTGATCGCGCAAGCCGAAGCCGGCACCGGCGGCGGCGTTTCATAGACGCTATCGCCCGTTTCTAACCCATAGCCTGCATCGTTCGGAAGCCGCGCACCTCACGCGGCTTTTGCTTATCCGGCCCCGCACTCAAGAAATGTCGGGATATGATGTCATGCCCGCAAAAAGAAAACCCCGGTGTTTCCACCGGGGTTTCCCTTTCAGATCGGATAGGTCCGATTAGAAGTCGCGCTGAACGCGGAGACGGCCTTCCCAGACGTCGTTGTTGTCGCGCAGACGACCATTAACCAACTGGGGCTGATCCGTATCAACATTGGCGTAGAGAACTTCCACACCGATGTCGAGGCCGGAGAC
>NZ_JBFUMH010000056.1:0-32270 GCF_054049475.1 Microvirga sp. P5_D2
ATAATGCGGGTCATCTCGTCGCCGTCGAGTTCGACGACAGGATTGGCAACCTTGATCTTCGCCACGTGTGGCTCCTGATTGATTTAGACACAGGCGGTTGTCCCGCCCTAGAATTGCACCGCAGCACTTTGTGCTGCGGTGTTGTTAAGCCCCTGCCCGCTTCCTGATGTTTTAGATACGCGGGCTCTGCAGCTTAGACGACCACGACTTCGAGCTTGCCGATACCCTCGACGAAGCCTTCGAGAACATCGCCACGCACAACCGCACCGACGCCCGCGGGCGTGCCGGTCATGATGATGTCGCCGGCTTGAAGCGTGAAGAGACCGGACAGATAGGAGATCATCTCCGGCACCTTCCAGATCAGTTGGTTCAAGTCGCCCTGCTGGCGGACTTCACCGTTGACCTTGAGTGTGACAGCGCCCGAGTCCGGATGGCCGATCTCGCTCGCCGGAACCAACGGACCGCAGGGAGCGGAGGCTTCGAACGCCTTGCCGACTTCCCATGGGCGACCAAGCTTCTTGGCCACGCCCTGAAGGTCGCGGCGGGTCATGTCGAGGCCGACGCCATAGCCGAAGACGTGATCGAGCGCCGCTTCCACGGAAATGTCCGTACCGCCCTTGCTTAACGCCACCACCATTTCGATCTCGTGATGCACGTCCGATGTCTGGCTCGGGTACGGGAACTTGCCATCGGTCACGAGATTGTCTGGGTTCTTCTGGAAGAAGAACGGCGGCTCCTTGGACGGGTCATGTCCCATCTCGATCGCGTGCTCGGCGTAGTTGCGGCCCACACAATAAATACGGTGAATGGGAAACACTTTGTCACTGCCCTGGACGGGCAAGGTTGCAATAGGTGCGGGTTGAACGACGTAGTCAGTCATGGCGAGAGGTGCATTCATCATCTTACTCCTGCGTAATAGTCGACTTTTTTCTCGATGTATTCGATGGCCGCAGACATCAGCATCGCCGCAGCGAAGAGGATGATCGTCAGCGCCCAGAAGTTCTCCATGTCAAAGCTGCGTGAATAAAGTTCAAACAGTTCGCCATAACCAATGATCGCCACCAAAAGCTGACCGATCACCACACCCTTTACGCCGCGCACAAGTCCGAGTCTGATCCCTGCTAGGATCTCCGGCAGTGCAGCAAGGAGAACGATTTTTCCGTAAAGAGCGAAGGTAGAGGCGCCATAGGAGCGCCCCATCTCAATAAGCGACTTCGGCACATGCTGAATGCCGGCTCGCGTATCCAACACGATGATCCACACCGCGAAGAGGAAGACTGTGACGATAACCGTGGTCTCGCCCATGCCGAACAGGATCATCAACACCGGGACCAGGGCCGAGAGCGGTGCACTGACGAAGATGTTGACCCAGATGCTGAACAGTTCGTCCACTGCCTTGAAGCGCCCCATCAGCACGCCGAGCGTGATGCCGACCACGATGGCAAACGCCATGCCGACCGCAAAACTGTGCAACGTGATGATTGCGGCCGACTGCCAGGTGCCGGTCTGCACCATGGCAAAGCCAGCAACCAGCACGGCCGAAAGAGGCGGAACCAGGAACATCAGGCCGGATTGACCGACCAGCTCCCAAATTACGCACCAGACTAGGAGGGATGCCATCATCGGCACCCGATATCCGTAAAGTGTCATGGCGCCCCCCTTAATCCACGTAGTGTTTGAGGCCCTGCCAGATCTCCTCGACTGTGTCGAGATAGCCCTGATCACGGCGGATGGCATCGGGAGAGGCTGTGCGGTCAACTTTCGGTTCGATGATCTGCGAGACGCGACTCGGCCGGCGTGACAGGAGCACAATGCGATCCGATACGTAGACAGCCTCTTCGATGCTATGCGTGACGAAGATGAAGGTCTTGCGCTCCTTCTCCACCAATCGCAGCAGGTCCTCCTGGAACTTGCGGCGATTCTGCTCATCAACAGCGGAGAATGGCTCGTCGAGCAGAAGAACTTCCGCATTTACGGCGAAGGCGCGGGCAAGACCAACGCGCTGGCGCATACCGCCGGAGAGCTCGTGCGGATACTTATCCTCAAAGCCGGTGAGACCAACCTCGGCGATATAGTGCCGGGCAATGGACTGGCGTTCCGCCTTGCCCATTCCCTTTAGTTCGAGCCCAAAAGCCACGTTGCGCATCACCGTCGCCCAAGGCATCAGGGCAAAGTCTTGAAACACGAAGGCGCGCTCCGGCCCAGGTCCAGTGACGGGCTTGCCGTTGACCCGCACCTCGCCGGAGGTCGGCTCGATAAGACCTGCAATGATCTTGAGCAGGGTGGTCTTACCGCAACCGGACGGGCCGAGGAGCGTCGTGAGTTTGCCTCGCGGGAAGTCGAGGTCGATCGAACGCAGCGCTTCGACTTCTTTGTAGTTCTTGCAGATACTACGAACCTCAACAGCAGCAGACTCAGCTTGAGGCAGAGCATGGATAGGAGCAGTAGATAAAGTCATGTCAGCCTCTCCTCTTTTCCGGACGAAGGACGCGCACCTCGAATGCTTCCAAGGCTGCGAGCGTCAGGGTCGAGACCAGAATGATGGAAACAACAGCGGCATACATTTCTGCATAATTGGCCACTGAGCGGTGGTAGGTGATGAGATCGCCGATTCCGGTCGGTGTGATCAGGAGTTCTGCCAGGATGACGCCGATGAAACCGGCGGCAAGGCCCAGGCGCAGACCAGCAAAGATCACGGGGCTGGCATCTGGGATGATGATCTTGGCGATTTGCTGGAGCTTCGTGCCCTGGAACGAGTAGCACATGGCCACCAGCGAAGGGTTGGCATTCCGCACTGCCTTATAGCCGTTCAGGACGATAACCGGCAAAGCAAGCATGATGACGGCGAGAGTCTTTGCGGCCAGCCCGATTCCGTAGACGAAGGTGATGAGTGGAATAAGAGCTGCCATCGGGGCCGATTGCAGGACGATGAACAAAGGCGCCACAAGCCATTCAGCCATGCGTGACAAACCCATCACGATGCCGAGCGCCACCCCGACGGCTCCCGAAATGGCAATACCGATGATCAGAGGCTGAAGGGTCGAACCATAAGCCACAAACAGGCTGCCATCGAATAGCATTGTGAGGAATGCAGAGAGTGTCTCTAGAAAGGTAGGAAAGGCGTAGCTAATCGGCACGCGCCCAGCGATTTCCCATATCAAAAAGAACAGCCCCAGCGAGACCACTCTCGAGGCAATTGGGTGTTGAGTGAATAGCCGGCCGAGGCTCAAGCCCCAACCTGCCGGCGAATGGACGGCCCGCGCGGGGCCGTTCACTTGGGAGGAAGCCATCATTTTGGCCACCTTACTTGGTGCCAACTTTCGCCAGAACGCGATCCAGCGAGCGGGTATCCCAGAAGTCCTCGACCTTCAGGCTTGAGGGCTCACCGGTGAGCTGACCCGAGAGGGTATAGAAGGCAAAGTCATCCTTTGCCGCGACTGCGCCGCCACCGTTGAGAGGAAACGCCTTGCCCTTTGCGAGTTCTTCGAAGTACGGGCCGATCTCGTTCACCTGGGCCGCAGGGAGGTCGGGGAGTAGCTTGTACTTGGCGCGCCACTCCGTGACGACGCTCGGCTTCTCTGTGACTTCACGCCAGGTTGTGAGGATGGCCTCGACGATCTTGTCGACATCTGCGGCGTTCTTTTCAAGGAAATTCGTGTTGGCAAACAGCGCTTCGTCGGTTGCGTTCACGCCCTCGAGCGGCAGGATGACGAACTTGCCGGGAGCCTGGGTTTCCAATAGCCGGCGGCCGGAAGAGTCGACGATGGAGGCCTTGACGTTACCCTGAAGCAAGGCGCCTGTGCGAACCTCGGCGCCAGGAATGTAGCTGATCTTGGAGAACTTAATGCCCTGGCGCTGCTCCATCAGTTTCATGATGGCTTCAGTCCCGGACCCGCGGGAGTGGACGGCCACTTCCTGCCCGTTCAGATCCTTCCAGGTCTTGTAGAACTCGCCGTTCACCGCCGGATAGAAGCGCAGCGTTGAAAGCTGCATGAACATGCGGATAGGCGCCTTGACCTTCTGCACAAGCGCATAAGGACCGCCGACGCCGATATCAGCCTGTCCGCCGACCACAGCCTGAGCTGCGATATCTTCGGACTTCAGGTACGTGACTTCAATGTCGACACCCTTTTCCTTGGCGCGCTCAAAGGCTGCCAAGAGATGCAGGGATTCCACGCTGGGGATGTCGCCATAGACCACACGAACCTTGGCCGCTTCCGCAGCACTCGACACCATAAGCGCGACGCCGATCGCGAGCGCAGCGGTACTGGCTTTCAGACCTGCCAACCTTCTGAACATTTCAAACTCCCTATTCTCTGGCGGTTCATCCGCTTTTTATAGCCGCGCTTTGCACGACCAATGCTGTATTGGTTGCAATTGGGTTGGCCGCTGTCAAGCATTATTCTTCTTGACTATGTTGTTACGAAGATTAAAAGATCCAACCAATTCAGAATTGGTTGAGAGACTGAGATGTTAGCTTTCGATGAAATGGGCTCTAATCGGAGCATCGTGACCCAACTGCGGGCCTACCTTGCACAAGCCGCACTCCCTGAGGATGGGCGTCTCCCTCCGGAGCGGGATCTGTCGGCGGCACTTGGGGTCACCCGAACCGAACTGAGGAAAGCACTCGGGACTCTTGAGGCCGAAGGCCAAATATGGCGCCATGTCGGCAAAGGCACATTCATGGGGAGCCGGCCTATGGATAACCTTTCAGATATCGCGGCTATGTCGAAGCGGACAAATCCGGCCGAACTGATGCGCGCTCGGCTGATCATCGAACCTGAGATCGCACGAGCGGCTGCGCTGACGGCAACGCCGATGCATCTTGCCGAGCTGAGGATGTGCCAGGCCCGAACGCGTGAAGCCGCGACTTGGCGGCAGTATGAGACCTGGGATACACGTCTGCACCGTACCGTTGCTGAAGCAACCCAGAACACGCCGCTTCTTGGGCTCTTCGATATGCTTAACGCGCTACGTCGAGCCGTGACATGGGGCAGGCTCCGATCTAACCCAGTCAAGCCAGAGCCTGACCATCACAGCTTCACCGAACACGAGACGATCATCATGGCCATCGAGAACCGTGACATGGCGGGCGCTGCCGCGGCGATGCGCAATCATTTGCAGAGCGTAGAGCGCAATCTCCTGGCGCGGCAGTCGACTGAGGCTGACTGATGCTGGGCCTGACTTAAGTCACAGAACCGGCGACCAAGCCTCGGGGATAAGGTCATATCCCTTGCCCCGGCGCACGACGAAAGAGAAACCCGGGAAATGCACATGCATACCCGCAATCAGCATACGGTCGGTGGCGGCCATGTCGAAGACGCGGCGGCGCATCGCAGCGGAAGCGTCGGGGTCGCTGTCGAAGTCGAGGGTCACATCGGGGTTGCGAACCTGGATTTCGGGAACATGAACCGTGTCGCCCCAGACAAGTACCGACTCATCACCGTCTGCAATGAGATAGGCCGTGTGCCCAGGAGTATGCCCTGGAATAGGAATCGCCGTTACGCCCGGAAACACCTCGCCGTCCTGGATGGTCCGCAACTGGCTACGGTAAGGCGCAAGCTGCTTTCGCGCGGCCTGGAAATAGCGCACCTTCTTGCGTTCAGGCGCTGCGCTCATGGCGGCATCGTCGTTCCAGTGCCTCACCTCCTCCTCGTGAATGAGAAGTTCCGCATTGGGGTAGATGCGCCCGCCAGATCCGTCGCAGAGCCCATTCGAGTGATCGGGATGCATGTGGGTCAAAAGCACCGTGTCGATTTCACTCGGCCTTGTGCCCGAAGCTTCCATGTTGGCTACGAGCTTGCCAAGGGATGGGCCCATGGTATCGCCGGCACCGGTCTCGATCAGAGCGACGCGGCCCTTCGAGTGGACCAAGAAGGCATTGACGGAGAGACGTGGCGGCGATGGCCGGAAGGTCTCCGAGAGGATCTGGTCGATCTCCTCGCGTGAGATGCGCTGCAGTACGCCGACATCGGCGTCGAGATAGCCATCGCTCAAAGAGGTCACGACGATATCGCCGATGCGGCGTCGATAGACGCCCGGAACCTGGCAATCAGGAAAGGAGGTCATTGGCTTCCCCTGCATTGAACATGTTAGTTGAGCGCAAAGATCACTTGCGGTYCGTAGCCGAAGCATCGGATGCGGGCGGTGAAGCCGAACCTGTCCTTTACGACCCTGTCGACCTTTGCGATGAACTCATCCATCACTTCCGGTGGGCGGAACGTCTCAAGGCGATACTTGACCTCCACGAATGCATCCTGGCCACGGCCTTGCGGCAGAACCGGGATGAAGATGATGTGCACCTTGTCGAGTGTCGCCTTAAGGAGGCCGGTGCATAGCTCTGTGCATTCCTCCGTGAAGCGCTCCAGCGCTGCGGCGTCGGGCATCCTCGGGCTTGGAATGAAAACTGAAACGTTAGGCATGGGCGTCCTTTCTGTGAGGGGTGAGCCCCGGTCAATCGACCGGGAGCTCGCGGCCCTTCGTTTCAGGAAGAGCAAGGACGGCAACCAGCACCAGAGCATATGAGCCCGTCGTGAAGATGCCGATAGCCGTCTCGAGTGGTATCTGCTGACTGATATAGCCCACGAGAGCAGGGAAAAGCGCGCCGACTGCCCGACCGAAGTTGTAGGCAAAGCCCATTCCCGTGCCGCGTACACGTGTCGGGAACAGTTCCGCAAAGTAGGAGCCGAGCCCGGCGAAGGTACCCGCGTAGCAGAAGCCAATCGGGAAGCCGAGGACCAACATCCATGTGTCAGAAATTGGGATGAAGGTGTATAGGATCACCGTGATGATCGCGCCGACTGCAAACAGCGCGAAGGTACGCTTGCGCCCGATCGCATCGGTGAGGTAAGCACCGACGATGTAGCCGCAGAATGCAGCCACGATGATGACGGCAAGATAGCCCGACGTGTTGAGCACCGACAATCCCCGTACCGTCTTCAGGTATGTCGGGAGCCAAGTGGCGATGGCATAGAAGCCGCCCTGTACACCTGTTGCGAGGAGCGAGGTGAAGATAGTGATATAGAGAACACGTCCCGAGAAGATGTCGAGAAGCGACGCTTTCTGAGTTGATGATCGTGCGTGCTTTTCGAACACCTCCGGCTCGTCGACATACTTGCGAATATAGAAGACGAAGAGCGCGGGAATGATGGCGACGAAAAACAGCGYGCGCCAAGCGATTTCCTCGGGCAGARGATAGAAGGTGAGAGCATAGATCAGGGCTGCAGCGCCCCACCCTACGGCCCACGAGCTTTGCACGAAGCCTAGTGCCTTGCCACGATGCTTTGCCTGAACGATCTCGCTCATCAGTGCGGCACCAATGGCCCATTCAGCGCCGAAGCCGAAGCCCTGGAGCGCGCGAACGATCATCAGTTGTTCTGAGGAGTTTGTGAAGCCGCTGAGGCAGGTGAAAAGCGTGAACCAGGCAATCGTTATTTGCAGCGTCAGAACGCGCCCATAACGGTCTGCCAGCATGCCGCCGATCCAGCCTCCTGTCGCCGAGACCAGGAGGGCAACGGTTGCGATCATGCCAGCTTCGGCTCGACTCATCGCCCAGAGAGAGATGAGAGTCGGCATGACAAAGCTGTAGAGCTGAATATCCAGCGCATCGATGCCGAAGCCGCCGAACGAGGCCCAAAAAGTGTGCTTTTCCCTCTTGCTGAGACTCCCGAACCAGCCGGTGGCTTGTGTGGGCGCAGCAGTGATCGTTTCATTCATGGTAGTTCCCTCCCGTCCCTCTGCATCGCGTCGCGGCGGGAATCTTCCCGCACGCGACGCGTGCGGGATCATCAATATTTGCGGATAAACGGATCAGGCATTTGGAGATCGCTTGAGATCCAAACACTCTTCACTTCGAGATATTCCTTGACAGCCTCAACTCCACCCTCACGGCCCATGCCGCTGTCCTTGAAACCGCCGAACGGCGTTGTGAAGCTCGTGGAGCGGTAATTGTTGATCCATACCGTGCCAGCTTTGAGCTTGTCCGACATGTACATCGCGCGTTTGAGACTGCGCGTCCAAACGCCGGCGGCAAGCCCGAAGCGGATGTCGTTGCCGATGCGCACCGCATCTTCCTCGTCCTTGAAGCGCAGCACAGCTAGAACCGGACCGAAGACCTCTTCCTGCGCGATGCGCATGTCGTTGGTCACATCGAGGAAGACGGTCGGCTCGACGATGCGGCCGGCGCCGTAATCCGGTCCGGTGAGCGCACGGCCTCCAGCGACGCAGCGAGCGCCCTCACCCTTTGCGATACCGATGTATTGCATGACCTTGTCGAATTGCGGCTTGGTCGCCACCGGTCCCACCTGCACACCCGGCGCACGTGGATCGCCTGCCTTGGCGCGCTTCGTGACCTCAAGTAGCTTCTCGACGAAGGCGTCGTGAATGCTGTCCTGCAGCAGTAGGCGGGAGCCCGCCATGCAGGTTTGGCCACCGGCCGAGAAGATACCTGTGATGACGCCATTTACCGCTTGGTCGAGATCAGCGTCGTCGAACACGATGTTCGGGGATTTGCCGCCTAGTTCCAACGATACACGCTTCAGGTTCTCGGCCGCGATCCTGGCGACCGCACGGCCGCCCTGATCGCCGCCCGTGAAAGCGACTCGGGCCACGTCCGGATGGCGAATAAGCGGTTCGCCTGCTTCGGAGGCGAAACCCGTCACTACGTTAAAGACTCCGGGCGGGATGCCAGCCTGTGCGACGAGCTTCGCGAGTTCGAACATCGACGCTGAGGTGAATTCGGACGGCTTAGAGATGAAGGTGTTGCCTCCGCAGAGCGCAGGCGCCATCTTCCAGGCGGTGAGCAGAAGCGACGAATTCCATGGCGTGATGGAGGCCACTACACCCATGGGTTCGTATTTGGTGTAGTTGAACACCTTGGGCTTATCGATCGGAATGACCGAGCCCTGAATTTTGTCGGCGAGGCCTGCATAATAGTAGAAGTACTTCGCCACGTAGCGGACTTGGCCGGAGACCTCACTCAATAGCTTGCCGTTGTCGCGAGCTTCGACTTCGGCGAGAGCGGCAGCGTTTTCGTCGATCAGCTGACCTAATCGGTACAAGAGCATGCCGCGGTCCGTGGCGGACATGGCGCCCCACGGCCCTTCCAAGGCAGCCTTGGCCGAACGAACAGCGCGGTCTACATCCTCCGCATTGGCGCGCGGAATCTCGGCCCACGGCTCTCCTGTGAAGGGGTCTTCGGTTTCGAACCAATCATTCGAAGCGGGATCGTGCCACTCGTTATCAATGAATAATCTGTATCTATGCATCGTCTAGGTGCTCCTGATGGAAGCAACCTAGATGGCCTCAGGCTCAAACCTCAATAAACACGCCGGTAAGAGCCAGTGACAGAATGTAATGGCCCGCGCAGTTTCCTAGGCATATGACCTTATGTCGGTTCGAGCCGGAGATTGATTGCGCAGGCGGACATAGATGTCAGACTCTTGAACAAGCCAGTCGAGAAATGGCCTGAGTGGCCAAGAGCCATATTTGTATTCTGGGCAAACCACGCAATAACGCTTATCCCCCGGCACGTAGTGATCATATGGTATAACGATMCGACCATCCTCAATCTCGCGGGTTACGTAGAGTTTTGGCACAAGCGCGACGCCGAGACCGGCCGATGCGGCTTCGATCGCCATCGAGAACAAATCGTATTGTGCGCCTTCCATAGGATTAAGTCCGGTCACGCCAAGGTGGTCCCACCACTTCTTCCAGGAATCCAGCCGTCCTCGCTTATGCAGCAGGGGCAGCTTCTTCAGCTCGGCTAAATCGAGTTCCGTCCGGCCACCGATCAGCTTCGGACTGCACACTGGAACGAGTTCTTCGGCAAAGAGATCTTTCTTGATCATGCCGGCCCAGCCGGGATGATCGTAATGAATGGCGGCATCGAACGGACTGTCTGCGAAAAGGAAGGGCTCTGGCCGCTCGCTCATGTTGATAACGATGCCGGGGTTCTTGGCGCAAAAATCCGGCAGTCGCGGGATAATCCATTTGTTGGTGAAGGTTGGAATAACCGCGAGTTCAAGAACGCCGCCCTCGGAGGGCCTTGCCAACAGCTTGAGCGTATCTCGCTCAATCCGATCGAGGTCGCTCACAATCTGTGCCCAGTACTCCCGTCCGGAGTCGGTCAGATAGATACGTCCTTTGACTCGGTTGAACAGCATAACCCCAAGAAAGTCCTCAAGACGACCGATCTGGCGGCTGACAGCTCCCTCGGTCATCGCAAGCTCTTCGGCCGCGCGGGAGAAACTTTCATGACGACCTGCGGCCTCGAAGGTGAGCAATGCGCTCGTGCTCGGGATCTTACGGCGCAATGCCATCTCCTAACGTTACAATACAGAGACTGCGTGGAGCCAGCCTCATCGGGCAGCAATGGCAAGATGAGCTAGACTTTCCGTACTTGTCGAGTTCGCTATTTGTCGGTGGCGTCCCAACAAAGCGCGCAATATGGAAGGTCCATGAGCTAGGAGCAGCACCGAATGATAGAGATAGAGGATTTCGAAGCCAAACAATAAAACGCGGGAAACCGCTCAAAGCTAAGCGGACTCAATTATATCCATCGTGCTTGAGACACAGCTTCTGCTTACTATTCGCTTACCAGCTGTGTTTCCTGGTAAGCAGCCCTCGAATGCGAGAGTCGCTAAAGCATTGGTTATGAATGGTACAGCCGCCCTGGCTTGAACAGGGGACCCCCAGATCCACAATCTGGTGCTCTAACCAACTGAGCTACGGCTGCACGTGAGGCAGGGTGTAATCGCGCCGGCGATCAATTTCAAGGCTTCTTTGCGGTCGCGGGGCCTGAAAAGACGACGGCGGGCCGTTTGGCCCGCCGTTTCAAAGGGTTAAGCTTGGAAAAGCTTACTCGGCGGTGGCGCCGGCGGCTTTGAGGACCGGGGTCCAGCGGGCTACTTCGCTTTCCACGAGCTTCTGAAGGGCTTCCGGCGTGCGCTCGGCGTTGGTCGGAATCACACCGCCAAGCTCCAGAAGGCGCTTCTTGGTGTTCTCGTCGTCGAGCGACTTCATCAAGGCGTCGCTGAGCTTCTTGACCACGTCCGGAGGCGTGCCCTTGGGCGCGAAGACCGCATTCCAGGCGCTGACCTCATAGCCGTCGAGGCCGGCTTCCTTGGTGGTCGGTACGTTCGGCAGGACTGGGGAACGCTCAGGCGTCGCGATGGCGAATGCCTTGATGTTGCCGCCCTGGATTTGCGGTGCCACGTTGACGATCTGGTCGGTCATGAAATCGACCGTGTTGGCCATGAGGTCGTTCAGGGCCGGGCCCGTGCCGCGATAGGCGACCATCGTGGGCTTTGCCTTGACGACCGAGTTGAAGAAGATGCCGGTCGAGTGAGAGACCGAGCCCACGCCCGCATGGGCCATGTTCACCTTCTCGCCGTTGGCCTTCATGTACTCGAGGAAGCCCTTCAGGTCGTTGGCCGGGAAGTCCTTCTTGGCCACGATGACGATGGGCGTACCGGCGGCGAGGCCGATGGGCGCGAAGTCCTTCGCCGGATCGTATTTCAGGTTCGGGTAGAGGGCGGGCGCGGCACCGTGGGTGCCCATATGGCCCATCATGATGGTGTAGCCGTCGGGTTGAGCCTGCGAGGCGMGGGTGATGCCCGTGGTGCCGCCGGCGCCTGCTACGTTCTCGATCACGATCTGCTGGCCGAGTGTGCGGGACATGTTGTCGGTTACGATACGCGCCACGACGTCTGTCGGGCCACCGGCCGCGAAGGGCACGATCATGGTGATCGGACGGGTGGGATAGGTCTGGGCCTGAGCGCCGGTGGCGGCAATGCCCGCGATTGCGGCAAGAGCCAGTGCGACTTTCTTCATTTTATTCCTCCCTAGGAAAGTTATCGCCTTACATTTGGTGACGATGGAGCCGAAGGCAAGCTATTCGGTGAACACCTCGTCCCTCCCCTTTCGTATGGAGGGCAGGAGCGCGATGATCAAAAGGATCGCGGCGACCGCAAGCAGCGCTGCGCTGACGGGACGTTCGATGAAGGTCTCCATCGAGCCGCGTGACAGGATGAGCGCGCGCCTCAGGTTCTCTTCCATCAGCTTGCCGAGCACGAAGCCGAGCAGCATCGGGGCCGGCTCGAAACCGAACTTCATCAGCGTGTATCCGACGAAGCCGAACAGGCCTATGAACATCACATCCGTCGGCAGCGAGTTGATGGAGTAGATGCCGATGCAGCAGAACATCAGGATTGCCGGAAACAGCAGGCGGTACGGCACCTTGAGCAGGCGCACCCACATGCCGACGAGCGGCAGGTTGATGATGAGCAGCATCAGGTTGYCGACCCACATGGAGGCGATCATGCCCCAGAACAGGTTCGGGTTCTTGGTCATCACCTGCGGGCCGGGAATGATGCCGTGAATGGTCATCGCGCCGACCATCAGCGCCATCACCGCATTCGGCGGAATGCCGAGCGTGAGCAGCGGAATGAACGAGGTCTGCGCGCCGGCGTTGTTGGCGCTCTCCGGCCCCGCCACACCCTCGATGGCGCCGCGTCCGAAACGGCGCGGATCCTTCGCGATCTTCTTCTCCAGCGTGTACGAGGCAAACGGGCCGAGCACCGCGCCGTTGCCCGGCAGGATGCCAAGGATCGCGCCGATGATCGTGCCGCGCAGCACCGGCTTGTAGGCCTGCTTGAAGTCGTCCTTGTTCGGAAGCAGGCGGCCGATGGATTGGCGCACCACATCGCGATGTTCGGTGTGATCGAGGTTGCGCATGATTTCGGCGATGCCGAAAATGCCCATGGCCAGCACGGCGAAATCGATGCCGTCCGACAGGAAGGCGAGACCGAAGGTCATGCGCTCCTCGCCGGTTTCGAGATCGAGACCAACCGTCGAGAGCAGCACGCCCACGAGGATCATCGCAATGGCCTTGAGGATCGAGCCGCGCGCCAGCACGACGGCGAAGACGAGGCCCATGACCATGAGGGAAAAGTATTCGGTCGGTCCGAAGATGAGCGCGAGCTTGGTCAGCGGTGCGCCGAGCGCCGCGATGACGAGCGTCGCCACGGTGCCGGCGAAGAACGAGCCGATGGCGGCAATGCCAAGCGCCACGCCGGCGCGGCCCTGGCGGGCCATCTGGTGGCCGTCGAGCGCCGTGACCACGGAGGTGGCTTCGCCCGGAATGTTGACGAGGATCGCCGTGGTCGAGCCGCCGTATTGCGCGCCGTAATAGATGCCGGCGAGCATGATGAGCGCGCCCGTCGGGTCGAGGCCGAAAGTGATGGGCAGCAGCATCGCGATAGTGGCGATGGGGCCTACGCCAGGCAGAACGCCGATCAGCGTGCCGACGAGGCAGCCGAGAAAGGCAAGTCCAAGGTTCTGCAGCGTCAGCGCGACGGAAAAGCCGAGTGCAAGATTGGAGAAAAGATCACCCATCAGATTCTCCCGCTGTGATCGGCAACATCAATGGTCGTTGTCCGGCGTCCGCGTGTGGAAAGAAATACGAGGACGGCTGCCGCCACCAGAATCGCGGCGGTGGCCCGCATGACGGCCTTTTGCGACCAATCACTGGGGAAAAGGCTCGTGAGCTGCTGCGGAAAGACCGGGATGGGCAGGTTCAGCAGGTCGCCGAACAAAATCATGCAGAACGGCGTGAGGCTCAGGGACAGCAGCACCAGATCGCGCAGGCGCGCCTCGGGAGTCGCGAAGCCGCCGATGATGATGGCGAGCGGCCCCGCCACGAGAAGGCCGAGGCCGGGGATCGTGAGGCTTCCGAACGAGAAGGGTCGGATCGTGATGGCGAAGGCCAGGATCGCCGTGATGACGAAGAACGGGCCGCGCAGGCTCCAGCCCTCCAGCGGATCGCCATCCTTCGTGAAGCCGGTCACGAGCAGGGTCAGCCCGGCCAGGCCGACGCCGACCGCGAGCCAGCGCGGCAGCATGGCGGGACCCATGGAGTTCAATGTGCCCTGGTCGAGATCGCGCGTCAGCCATAGGGCCAAGGCGGCTAGGGCGATCAGCAGGAGGCCTCCTGCAACGCTTTGCGGTGCGCGGACCGGTCCGTGACGCCCGGTCGGCCGGTGCTCCGACGACCCTTGGCGTTCGTGAGGATTGGACATGGACGACCTCCCGGAGTGCGCCTTATGGGCGCCTGAGTTCATTCAGACCGATATGCGCCCAAGGCCGCGTTTGGATCAAGCTGCCACTCCGGGCGGAATCGTGGTTCTCAACAAACCTGCCTCCGGCCAACCAGAGACGTCATCTGTGAAATAGGCGGGATGGGAGCGTCTATTCGACTATAGGACACCAACCCCTTCCCTCGCCCGGACTATCCGGAAACATTGCTCACTTGATCCGTTGCCCCAGGTTGTCTAGATGATCTCCCTTAGCCAGGCCGGGCCCCTCTGGTCGCCCTTCAAGGGGCGGCGATGTCGGACTGGATGAAGACCAGGGCGGCCTGGATTCGTTCAAGAAGACGGTTGTGCCTGCATCTCTAGGCTCGCGCCGGATCAAAAAAGTCCGGGCCCGCCGATGCGGATCAAGTGTCTCCTCGAGCGTATTTGTGCTGCTCTCCCCGACAATTGAGGCATCACATGTTTGAGCTTTCCAACTTTTTCGGACCAGAGGTCGTCGCCTTCCTGATGGTGGTCGGCATCGACCTCGCGCTCGCCGGCGACAACGCCATCGTCATCGGCCTAGCCGCCGCGGGCCTGCCCAAAGAGCAGCGCAACAAGGCCATCCTGCTCGGCGTTCTCGCCGCCACGGTTCTTCGTATCATCTTCGCCCTGATCACGACCCAGCTTCTGGCAATCGTCGGCCTTCTGCTCGCCGGTGGCGTGCTGCTGCTGTGGGTCTGCTGGAAGATGTGGCGCGAGCTGCGCGTCACGCATGCCGAGGAAGAGGCGGCGGAAGAGGCGCTTGAGGGCAAGGACCTCAATTCGGACGGCACGATTGCCGGCGGCGCTCCTCGCAAGACCTTCTCCCAGGCCGCCTGGCAGATCGTCATCGCCGACGTTTCGATGTCCCTGGACAACGTGCTTGCGGTCGCAGGTGCAGCGCGAGAGCATCCCTACATCCTGGCCTTCGGCCTGCTGCTCTCCATCGCCCTGATGGGTCTTGCGGCCTCCTACATCGCCCGCCTGCTCCAGCGTTACCGCTGGATCGCCTATGTGGGTCTGGCGATCATTCTCTATGTGTCTCTCAAGATGATCTACGAGGGCCTCCTTGAGATCTATCCCCTCATGAACGGCGTGGCCGGCTAAACGCAGCCTTCAGCCCGTCATGAAAATTTTAGGGCCGGTTCCACGAAAGTGGGATCGGCCCTTTTTCTTTGCTTTGCCGCATTTTCCAGCCTTCTCGATTGACGGCAGGGATGAGGAGGGGCAGAGAGCTTATCCACATGTCCTCCTCGACCCGCCCCTTCTTTTCCTTCGACGGCTTCCGCTATGGCGCCCGCGCCGTCGTTCCGGCGTTTCCGGGCTTCATCATGTTTGCAGCCGCCTTCGGGACGGCGGCGGCCCAGAAGGGCCTGTCGCTTGCCGAAGCGTTGGGGTTGAGCGCCTTCGTTTATGCCGGCGCATCGCAGATGGTAGCCCTCGAAATCTGGCAGGAGGTCTGGACTCCCTCGACGATCCTCACGGTCATGACCGTGACCGCCGTCGTGAATTCGCGCATGATCCTGCTCGGGGCGACGCTGCAGCCCTGGCTTCGCCATGAGCCGATGCGGCGCAACGCGCTCAATCTTTTTCTCATCACCGAAGTGGGCTGGATCATCAGCACGCGCTACCACAATGAAGGTGGCCGCGATGTCGGCGTGCTCCTTGGATCGGGCATCGTGCTCTGGGTCGTCTGGCTCATCGCGACACTCGCCGGCTTCTTTGCCGGCGCTCTCGTGCCCGAGCCGAAGAATTTCGGTCTCGATCTGGTCATGCCGCTGTTCTTCGGCATCATGCTGGTGCCCTTGTGGAAGGGAGCGAAGTCCTCCCTGCCCTGGCTGATCGCCGGCCTCGTCTCGCTCATCATCCACGCTCTCGTGCCGGGCTATCTCTTCATCATCGCCGGTGCACTCGCGGGCGTCATCGCGGGCATGCTGATCGAATGAGTGGATTGAGCGCCTTCATCGCCACGCCCTGGGGATCGGCCCTCGCCATCTTAGGCATGATGCTCGTCACGTTTCTGTGCCGCATCGGCGGCGTGCTGCTCATGAGCCGCGTGCCGATCACGCCACGGATCGAGCGCGGCCTTCGGGCGCTGCCGGGCTCCATCATTCTCGCGACAATTCTGCCGGTGGTGATCGACAGCGGCTGGCCTGCAATCGTCGCCGTGGCGGCGGCCATCGCGGTGATGGCGTTCACGCGCATCGATCTTCTCGGGCTCCTGGCAGGCCTAGGCACCCTCTCCGTCATCCGGGCTCTTCTGTGATCCCTGCTTGAGCCGAATGCGGATGCGATACATGAGGCCATCGCGAATGTTGCGATAGGCATCGAGCATCTGCTCGCGTGAGCCCTGCGTGATCGTCGGATCGGGCGTCGGCCAGTATTCCACATCCGCCGCGACGGTCCGCGTCAGCTCAAGCGCGGCGTGATGCGCTTCCGGCGAGAGGGAGATGATGAGGTCGAAATTCAGACCCTCCCATTCTTCGAGCTCATCGAGCGTGCGCGGCTTGTGCTTTGAACCGTCGATGCCGATCTCGGACAACGCGGTCGCCATGAAGCCGTCGGTCTCGCCTTTGCGCACACCCGCCGACTGCACATAGATCGACTTGCCGAAGTAATGCCGCGCGATAGCCTCCGCCATGGGAGAGCGCACAGCATTCATCGCGCAGACAAACAGAACCGAATGGATTTTCTTCGAGGCTGCGCCGTCCACGCGTCAGCCCCTCCAGTGCAGCGCGAAGATGAGCGTGAACAGGCGGCGCGCCGTGTCGAAATCGACGACGATCTTGCCGTCGAGACGTTCGCGCAGAAGCTCCGCAGCTTCGTTGTGCAATCCCCTGCGCCCCATGTCGATCGCCTCGATCTGCGCGGGAGATGCGGAACGGATGGCCTGGTAATAGCTGTCGCAGATCATCTCGTAGTCGCGGATGGCCTTACGAAACGGCGTGAGCGACAGATGATGCGAGATGAGCGGCGCACCGTCCTGCGCCGTCACCTCGAAGCAGAGCTTCTTCTCGATGAGAGAGATGCGCAAGGCATAGGGGCCGCCGTCATAGTTCGGCAGCGCGAAGCTGTTTTCCTCGATGATGTCGTAGATGGCGATCGCCCGCTCATGCTCCTGATCGGGATTGCCACGGCCGATGGATGCCTCGTCGAGGGTGACCGCGACCAGCCGGCACCGCTCCTTCCCTTCGCTCGACATCCCCCCTCCGCTCAATCCTTACAGGTTCAGGCGGATCGCAACCGATCGCGCGTGACCCTCCAACCCCTCAGACCGCCCGAGGGCGATGGCTGCAGGGCCGAGCGCCCTCAAGGCGCCCGGATCGCATTTCAGGATCGAGGTTCGCTTCATGAAGTCAAGTACGCCCAATCCGGACGAGAAGCGCGCGGACCGGGCCGTAGGCAGAACATGGTTCGGCCCGCCCACATAATCGCCGATGGCTTCCGGCGTATGGCTGCCGAGGAAGATCGCGCCGGCATTCCGCACCTTGGCCGCCAGCTCCTCGGCGTTCTCCGTCTCGATTTCCAGGTGCTCCGGCGCCAGCCGATCCACGAGGGGGATGGCGTTGTCGAGACTGTCGATCAGAATGATCGCGCCGTAATCCTGCCAGCTTGCGCGGGCGATATCGGCTTTCGGCAAGGTCTTGAGCTGCCGCTCCACCGCCTTCTCGACCGCATCGGCAAGGGTCGCGCTGTCGGTGATAAGGATCGACTGGGCTGCGGGATCGTGCTCGGCCTGGGCCAGGAGATCGGCGGCAATCCAGTCCGGGTTGGCCTGGGAATCGGCGAGGATCAGCACTTCCGAGGGACCGGCGATCATGTCGATGCCGACCTGGCCGAATACCCGGCGCTTGGCTGCGGCCACATAGGCATTGCCGGGGCCTACGATCTTCGCCACCGGCTGCACCGCATGGGTGCCATAGGCCAAAGCCGCGACGGCCTGGGCGCCGCCGATGCGGAAGACCTCGTCCACGCCGGCAAGGCGCGCGGCGGCGAGCACGAGCGGATTGGTCTCGCCGCGCGGCGTCGGCACCACCATCGCGATGCGGGGAACGCCGGCGACCTTCGCGGGCACGGCGTTCATGAGAACCGACGAGGGATAGCTCGCGCGGCCACCCGGCACATAGAGCCCGACGGATTCGATAGCCGTCCAGCGCCAGCCGAGCGTGACGCCCAACGCATCCTTCGTCATGGAATCCTGCGGCCGCTGGGCGCTGTGATAAACCTCGATACGTTCCTTCGCGAGAGCCAGCGCCTCAAGAGCTTCCTTGGAGCACTGGGCCTCGGCCGCATCGATCTCTGCGGTCGAAATGCGCAGTGTCTCGGGCTGGAGCGCCAGTCCGTCGAACCGATAGGTGTAGTCGATCAGGGCCTCGTCACCCTTCGCCACCACATCCTCAATGATGGCGCGGACCGCCTGGTCCACATCCTCCGACACCTCGCGCTTCGCCGAGAGAAGAGCGGCAAAGGCAATCGGAAACGAGGCGTCCCGCGCATCGAGCCTTTGCACCATTACAGGCTCTCCGCCTGCTGCTGGTCCTCGTGCAACGGGCGGCTTTCGGCGGCCCAGACGGGGCCTGTGTCTTTCATCTGCATCTCGACGCACTCCAGATCCACCTGGATGGCTCCGCCTTCGGCAAAGATCAAGGTGGCTGTGCCCGATGGAGCATCGCGCTCCTCGAACGTAATGGCGAGAAGGTTAAGAACCGCGTCCTTGCTGGTCTGATCGATGCCGCGGACGCGAACGCCCGTGACGTTCTCGAAATGCATGCAGGTCAGCCGGCGCTGGGGCGTTGCCGCCTCCCAATCGTACCGGCGCACCTGAATGGCGAAGCGGCGCTCCTTGGGAAGATAGGCGATATCACCGAGCCGCAGGAGCGAATCCTGCAGGTGAGCCGAGATGACGGCCAGATCTTCGGGGTCGAACGCAACGAGTCTCAGGAGATCCATGGTCTGCCAACCTATTGTTGAACTTTGATCTTTAGGTAGAGAGCGCCCCTGCCCTGCGCAACCTTTCGGCTCAGGTCCGGTTCATCTTTTAGCGCTCATGATGCCAGACATCGCAAAGGAACTGTCGATGAAACGCCTCCTGCTCGCCGCCATGGCGGCTCTCACCCTCACCGTGCCGGCTGCGGCGCAGTATTACGGCAATCCCTATTCGCAGCCTTACGAGGAAGAATGGGTGGAGCGCTCTCCGGCCCCGCGCTATTACGAGCGCCGCCCCGATTACGGCTACAGGCCCGAGCCCCGATACGGCTACGAGCCCCGGCGCGAATACCGCGACGGCTACCGCCAGGATTATCGCTATGCGCAGCCTCGCGGGGAGCGGCAGCGCCGGGCGCAGGGCGGCAGCATCTGCGTGACCTCGCGCGGCAGCTGCCAGTACCCGCAACCCATGTCGAACGGTGCAAATTGCACCTGCGATATCCCTGGCTTCGGGGTCAAGCGCGGCAATATTCAGCGATAATGCAAAAAGCGGAGGTTAGAGCATCGGACCCAAAAGTGGATTTGCACTTTTGGGGTCCATCCGATGCTCAAGTTTAAGCTGGCGCATCGTTTGAGCGGAAAACCGGGTCCACTTTTCGCTGACGCGGCCCTCTGGGTCCGCACGATGCGCTAGAGCCTCCGCTTCTTCTTTTAACCTCTGAGGCGCTCGATCTCCGCGCCGCAGCGGGCGAGCTTGGCTTCGAGGGCCTCGAAGCCACGGTCGAGATGGTAGACCCGGTTGATGGTCGTCTCGCCATCGGCCACGAGGCCGGCGATCACCAGCGAGACCGAAGCGCGGAGGTCGGTCGCCATGACCGGTGCGCCCTTCAGCCCCGGCACGCCATCCACATAGGCGCTGTCGCCGTCGAGGCGGATCTGGGCGCCGAGGCGCGCCAGCTCCTGCACGTGCATGAAGCGGTTCTCGAAGATGGTCTCGCGGATGCGGGAGGTGCCGTTGGCGCGGGTCATGAGGGCCATGAACTGCGCCTGCAGATCGGTCGGGAAGCCGGGGAACGGATCGGTCGTGATATCGACCGCCTGGATGCCGTTGCCGTTGCGGCGAATGCGGATGCCGCTATGGGTCGAGGACACCTCGGCGCCAGCTTGGCCCAGCACGTCGAGCGCGGCCTGAAGGTATTCGGGGCGGGTGTTCTCCAGCACCAGATCGCCGCCGGTCATGGCGACCGCCATGGCGTATGTGCCGGTCTCGATGCGGTCGGGCATCACGTCGTGGGTCGCGCCGTTGAGGCTGGAAACGCCCTCAATCACGATCTCGGAGGTGCCGTGGCCCTGGATCTTGGCGCCCATCTTGATGAGGCAATCGGCCAGATCCACGACTTCCGGCTCGCGGGCGGCATTGCGGATCACCGTGGTGCCGTTGGCGAGCGTCGCCGCCATGAGCGCCACATGGGTGCCGCCGACCGTCACCTTCGGAAAATCGATCTCCGCGCCCTGGAGACCCTTGGGGGCGCTCGCAACAACGTAACCGCCATCGATCTCGATGGCCGCGCCGAGCTTGGCCAGCGCCATGATCAGCAGGTCCACCGGACGGGTGCCGATGGCGCAGCCGCCGGGCATGGACACCTTGGCATGGCCGAAGCGGGCGACCATGGGCGCGATGACCCAGAAGCTGGCGCGCATGGTGGAGACCAGCTCATAGGGCGCGCAGGTATCGATGATGCTCTTGGCAGACAGGCGGATCGTCTGGCCGGTCTCGGTGGACTGGCCCGGACGGCGGCCGGCGATGGAATGGTCCACGCCGAAATTGCTCATGATGCGGAGCAGCGAGGAGATGTCGGCGAGCCTCGGCACGTTGCCGAGCTCGAGCGTATCCTCCGTCAGCAGGCTCGCGATCATGAGAGGCAGGGCCGCATTCTTGGCGCCGGAGATCGGGATCAACCCGTTGAGCGGCGCGCCGCCCCTGATGCGAATGCGATCCATTAATCAATTTTCCTTGCTTTGTGCGTGCTTAAGCGCTTTGTGCGTGCTTAAGCTATGCGTGTCTTGAGCTTTATAGGCTAGTCGGACGGCTTGTCGCGCCCAGATGAACCGTTTTCGGCTTCGGAGGAGACCGGAGCGACCCTGGCCACCTGCCGACCGCGCGCCTGAGCCTTACGCTTTTTCAGGTTTTCCTTCAAAGCGGCCTTGAGCCGGTCAGCTTTTTCTTGCGATTTCACGTCAGTCATGGTTCACGCGACCCATCGTCGCCTTCATCAAATAGAGGCTTCGCAAGCGGGTCTCAACCGCAATATCAGGGTTCCGGGCTTTGACCGGGATCAATGTCGTCTGGCATAATCAATGCACAATCCCCGGGCATGATATTTGCCCACCCGGTGAGATGATGGATTATCAGAGCTTCTTCACGTCAGCCCTCGACCGCCTCCAGAGTGAGCGCCGCTACCGCGTTTTTGCCGATATCGAACGCAAGGCCGGCCAATTCCCCCAGGCCATCTGGCATAGCCCGGAGGGGGCATGCCCCATTACGGTGTGGTGCTCCAACGATTATCTTGGCATGGGTCAGAACCGGGATGTGACCCGCGCTATGGTGGAGGCCGCGTGGCGGCTCGGCACCGGCGCCGGCGGCACCCGCAACATTTCAGGCACCAGCCACCCTATCGTGGAGCTCGAAGCGGAGCTGGCCGATCTCCACGGCAAGGAAGCGGCCCTCGTCTTCACCTCGGGCTATGTGTCGAATCAGACCGGCATCGCCACGCTGGCCAAGCTTATCCCCAACTGCCTGATCCTGTCGGACGCCCTGAACCACAACTCGATGATCGAAGGTGTGCGGCAGTCCGGCTGCGACAAGGTGGTCTTCCGCCACAACGATCTCGACCATCTGGAAGAGCTCCTGAAGGCGGCGGGCGACCGGCCCAAGCTGGTCGTGTTCGAGAGCATCTATTCCATGGACGGGGACATCTCCCCTATCCATGCTATCTGCGACTTGGCCGAGCGCTACGGCGCCATGACCTATATCGACGAGGTCCATGCGGTGGGCATGTACGGCCCCCGTGGCGGCGGCATCGCCGAGCGCGAAGGCGCCATGCACCGGCTCGACGTGATCGAGGGCACCCTCGGCAAGGCCTTCGGCGTCATGGGCGGCTATCTGACGGGCACCAGGGCTGTCATCGACGCGGTGCGCAGCTTCGCGGCGGGCTTCATCTTCACCACCGCCCTCCCCCCGGCCGTGGCGGCGGCAGCGACGGCCTCGATTCGCTACCTCAAGGCTTCCTCTGCCGAGCGGCAGAAGCAGCAGCGTCAGGTAGCCAAGACCAAGCAGGTGCTAAGCGGCCTCGGCCTGCCGGTCATGGACACGATGACCCACATCGTTCCGGTGATGGTGGGTGACGCGGAGGCTTGCAAGGCCGCCTCGGACCGCCTGCTGGAAAAGCACGGCATCTACATCCAGCCGATCAACTACCCTACCGTGGCCCGCGGCACCGAACGCCTGCGCATCACGCCCGGCCCCTTCCATTCCGACGCCCATATCAACGCTCTGGGCGCCGCTCTCGTGGAAGTTTGGACCACTCTGAAGCTCCCTCTCCAGCCGAAAGTGCAGGCTGCGGAATAAAGTTGGTTTTTCAAGCTTGCGCATAGGGCCGCGCTGTGGCAGTAAGCGGCCCTCTTCGTTGGCGCGCTGCCGTAGCTCAGTGGTAGAGCACTCCCTTGGTAAGGGAGAGGTCGAGAGTTCGATCCTCTCTGGCAGCACCATCGAACTCCTCATGAATGCATGAGGCCCGGCCGACCTGATCGATCAGGTCGGCAATTGTTTTTCCGGACATGATAAGCGATGGGCTCGGCGGCAATGGCTGCCTGCGCGGCATCCGTGCGCGAATGTTTCATGCGCCCGATCCGGCGAACGAGAATCTCCTCGATGCAAAAGCCGGAGAGATCAGTTCATGGTGCTTGAGGCGGCCTTACGCGACGAACATGTCGTAATGCTTCATCTTCAGGTCTTTCGACATTTTAGCGAAAATCACTACAGTTTTCGCGCCTGGGTCCGCATCGTCGATCAGGAAGCCTTTCTGCTTGCCGTAAGTGACGTAATCGTTGACGTCCTTCGTTTTCAACCCGACCGTGAAAAAGCTCGCATCGATCTTCTTAGCTTTCGTCATGGAGCTTGCACCCAGCTTTCCAAGAGTACTGTTATCGAGCCAAACGTAGTCCTGCCCTGCGTCGAAGTCGGCGATGATGTCCATGTTTCTGTGCTTGGCGAATTTGCTGTCGTCGAATAGGAAGATGCCCTTCAGACGGGCTCCGCCCAGGCAAATGCCCCGGTCCGGAATTGAGTCCTTTAAAAGCGACGTTTTGTCCTTTGCCGGAGGAATGTTTTTTTGTTGCACATGCCAGTATGCGCCAATAGAACCGGAATAAGATGGGTTCTTTGAAGAGCGTAGGCTTTAGGTGGTGAGAAACGACTTGGCGGTCGATGATGCTCATCGACACGAAATACTCGCTTCAAGGCAGCCGACACTCACACACTCTTTACGCTATGCCTGCGACAATTCCGATCGGCTCGACGAGACACCTTTAGAGACTGCCGCCCATGCCCGAAACCTTAACACTCAGCCCTTCCGGCAACGTCTACATCAACGCGGTCCTGAGTGATGTGAAGTGGGCCACGAACACGCTGACCTACAGCTTCCCCACATCCGCGAGCCATTACGGTGCTTTCTACAGTGAAGAGCCTTCGAATGGGTTTGGCGCCTTTAATGCTGAGCAGAAGGCTGCTGCGCGCGCCGGGCTGAAGCTCTACGCATCGGTCGCCAATCTCTCCTTCCAAGAGATCGCTGAAACGGGTTCGCAGCATGCGGATCTGCGCTATGCGCAATCGAACACGCCCTATACGGCATGGGGCTACTTTCCATCATCATTCGACTTCGGAGGCGATGTCTGGCTCAACAAGGCGAGCAAAGAGTACAACGATCCCATCAAGGGCACCTATGCCTTCATCACTATCGTCCACGAGACGGGACATGCGCTCGGCCTTGAGCATCCGCACGAGGGCGCGACCATTATGCCGCTTGCCCGCGATACGATGGAATACACAGTGATGAGCTACCGCTCCTATAATGGAGCATCGGTCAGCGGAGGCTACGACAACGAGAAATGGGGCTATTCGCAGTCCCTGATGATGTTCGACATTGCCGCTATCCAACACATGTACGGCGCGAACTACGCGACGAACAGCGGGAACACCACCTATGCCTGGCTGCCGACGACCGGTGAGATGCTCATCAACGGCCACGGCCAGCGCGCGCCCGGTGCGAACCGGGTGTTTCAGACGGTGTGGGACGGCGGCGGCATCGATACTTATAACTTCTCACGCTACAGTAGCGCACTGTCCATCGACCTGAATCCAGGCGCATGGACGAAGACGTCGCTCACGCAGCGCGCCAAGCTCGATGAGGGCAGCAGGAAGCTTGCGGCCGGCAACATCGCCAATGCGCTTCTCCACAACGACGACCCCCGTTCCCTCATCGAGAAGGCCATCGGCGGTGCGGCGAGCGATGTCATTAAGGGCAACGCCGTGGCGAACACTCTCAAGGGCGGCTCGGGCCATGACAAGCTCTATGGGCGCGAGGGCAACGACATTCTCAACGGTGGAAACGGCAACGACAAACTGTTCGGACAGAGCGGTAGCGACTTCCTCATGGGCGGTAAGGGCGCCGACACCTTCGTGTTCTGGAGCACGGACGAGTCCTTCGGCAGCGAGAGAGATGTGATCCGGGATTTCCGAAGCAGGATCGATCATATCGATCTGCGCCGCATCGATGCCGATGCCAATCAGGGCGGCGATCAGGCCTTCATCTTCATCGACCACAACGCCTTCGGCAACCGGGCCGGAGAGCTGAGATTTGCAGGCGGCATCGTCGCAGGGGATGTGAACGGCGACAGCATCGCCGATCTTGAAATCGTCCTCGCCGGTGTTTCGCGGCTCGCGCGATCCGACTTCTATCTCTGACGAAACTCTCGAACCGCATCGGCAGCCTGATAGCCCCAATAGGTGAGCTGCGCCGCTGCCCTGCCGACGATCCCGCCGTTCCATGACAGGCCGAAAGGCGCGAAGAGGCGATAGCGGTCGCTCTTACCTGTCATACCTTCCGCGATGACGGTTCCGCCGATGGCGGTCGTGTTTATGCCGTGCCCACCGAATGCGGTGCAGTACCAGACGCCCGGCTGCAACAGCCCGATCTGTGGCATCAGGTGGCGCGCGTAGGACATCAGCCCGGACCATGCGATCTCCACCTTCAGTGGCTCCAATTGCGGATAGGTCGTCACCATCTCGTGTCGGAGCAGAGCCGCGATATCGCGCGGATCGCTCGTGCGCGTGGTGATGCGCCCACCCCAGAGAATCCGGCGTCCTTCATCGACAGCGCGGTAATAATCCCCTGCCCTTCTGTCATCGAGAATGGCGGCTTTGGTGCGGATTGCATCGCGCACCAGTTCCGGCGCTTCTTGGGTGAGGAGAACATAAGTGGCGATCGGCAGGAATGATCGGCGCAAAGCCGGAACGACGCCGCTGGTATAGCCGCCCGTTGCGAACAGAACCTGCCCGGCCTCGATCACCGCATCCTGCGTGCGGATCTGCTTGCGGGCCCCATCGAGATCCGCCGAAACAACGGCTGAGTTTTCGTAAATGGATGTGCCCTGCTGGACCGCCTCGCGTGCCAGCGCACGCGCATAATTCAGCGGATGGAAATGAAACGCATCCTCGTCCAGCACCGCCTCGTGGTATTTGGGCGAGTTGAACAGCGTGCGTACCTCATCCTGCGTCAGATGCCGAAGCTTCATCCCGAAATCGCGCTGCTGCTTCTCGCACGACGCCTTCAACGCGCCGCCAGAGCGATACCGCAGGGCCTTGGCGATCCCCGACACCGGAGAGGCCTCGCGGATGTTCAGTGCATCGATATGTGTGCGGACGATCTCCACGCCTTCCATGGAAAGCCTGTAGAGTTCGTGAGCCTGATGCTGGCCGACATGACGAGCGATGCTGTCGAGCCCGGTCGCATAGCCTGCCGCAACAAAGCCGCCGTTGCGGCCGGATGCGCCCCAGGCGATGCGATTTTCTTCCAACAGCACGACGGAACGGCCGGATCGGACAAGCTTCACAGCCGCCGTAAGGCCGGCAAGGCCGCCGCCGACGATGCAGACATCGGCGTCGATACGCCCCGTCGCACGCGGGTAATCCTCGGACGTCGCCAGCGTGCGCCGGTAATAGGTATCGATATAGCTTGAGGAAGGGTGTTCAGGCAGAGAGGTCATGGGGTCACTTCAGCAACGGCCACAAGAGTGCTCCAGCCTCGTCTCAGAAGGATAGCTCGGACGCGTCGAGATAGATCTGCACCAGTTTCTCGCAGCCCTCCCGGTCCTCATCGTCGAACCGGTTGGGATTGGGGCTGTCGAGATCGAGCACGCCGAGAACCTGCCCGTCCCGGATCAGCGGCACCACGAGTTCGGAGCGGGAGGCGCTGTCGCAAGCAATATGGCCGGGGAAGGCGTGAACATCCGGCACCACGATGGATTCCTGCCGCTCCACGGCCGTGCCGCAGACGCCTCGGCCAACCGCGATGCGCACGCAGGCCGCCTTGCCCTGGAAGGGCCCCAGCACGAGCTCAGACCCGCGCATGAAATAGAACCCTGCCCAATTGAGATCGGGCAGGAACTGATAAATCAGCGCCGACATATTGGCCGCGTTGGCGATGGCGTCCGGCTCACCCTCCAGAAGGGCAGCCATCTGCTGAGCCAGCGACGCATAAAAGTCGCGCTTGCTGTCGGTCTGTGGGAGTGGTTTGGCCTCGAACATAGGATCCACTTATGAGCCCGGCGCCCGCTTGTCCAGGGGGACGAGGCAGGCTCGAACGCCGGGCCGCATGACGGAAAGGGCTCCTTTCTCGTGAAAGGAGCCCTTTGAGTGGATTACATTCGGCTCCGTTAGATGATGAAGATATCGGTGGCCTTGAGGCCCTTGACCTTCATGATCTCGACAGCCGCACCGCCACCGGTGCCGTCGGCATTGTAATAGAGCACGCCGGACTTGTAGACCAGGAAGTCCTTCTTGTCCTTCGCCTTGCCGACGGAGAACATGGACACATCCAGCTTCGCAGGCGCGTCGAACGTGCCGAGCTTGCCGAGCTTCTTGAACACCGCGTTGTCGAGGAAGATCTTGTCCTCGCCCGTCCGGAAGTCCTTGATCTGGTCGAAGTTGGTCGTCTTGTTCGCCTTCTTGGCGAACACGAAGGTGTCGCTGCCAAGTCCGCCGGTCAGCACATCGTTGCCCTCGTCGCCGTAGAGCACGTCGTTGCCGTCCTCGCCGTACAGCTTGTCGTTGCCCTTGCCGCCCGAGAGCGTATCGAGGCCGAGCCCACCGTAGACCTTGTCGTCGCCGACATCGCCGTAGAGCTTGTCGTCGCCGGCCAGACCCTTGACCGTATCGTTGCCCTTCTTGCCGTTCAGGATGTCATCCAGAGCGCCGCCGTTGAGCTTGTCGTTTTTGCTCTTGCCGTTCAGCCTCAGGGTCGTCTCATCCGTGACATTGATGGTGATGATCTTTTCTTCAACACCACCCTTGCCGTCGCTGACCTGGACCTTGATCTGGTGCGACTTGGCCTCTTCGAAGTTGACGCCAGGACCTGCCAGCACGAGCTTGTTGCCCGCGATGGCGAAGCGGCCGCCGGCATTGTCGAGAAGCGTGTAGGTGAGAACATCACCAATCGTATCCGTGGCGCTGAGCGTGCCGATCTCCTTGCCCGGCTGAGCGTACTCGTTGATCGAGTTGGCGCTCAGGTACAGACCCGTCGGGGCAACGTTGGGTGGAGTAATTAAGTCMTTCACTGTAATGCGCACCGTGCCGGTGACGGAGGCATTCGCCGCGCCGGAACCATCATTGGCCACGATCGTGTAGTCCACCGCGCTGTCGGAGGTCACTGTGGTGGCGTTGTCCACCAGCACTTGGTTGCCGACGATCTTGAAGCGACTGTCCGCGCTGACCGTACCGCCACCCGCGAAGGTGTAGGTGATGGTCTGGCCGTCCGCATCCGTCGCAGCAAAGGTTGCAACAACGGTGTTGGTGCCCGTGCCCTCATTGACCTCGAACGCGCCCGTCGGAGCCGTCGGAGCCACGTTGTCCGCAGGTACGACGGTGACCGTATAAGAGACAGTTCTGGTCAGATTTGGGGTCTGTGCGTCGTAAGCTACGACCTTGAGCAGATGATCCCCCACATCCGACGACTTGACCTCCCGGTTTGTGGTAATCTGCCCGGTGATGGCATTAATCGTGAAGATTCCGTCGGTGGTCGTGCCGTTGGCGAACCGGTACAGGTTGTCTCGGTACTCGACATTCGTATCCAGATCGAGAGCCGTCGCCAGGACGACACTCGCGCTCCCCAGTGTCGCCCCCACCTTCACGATCCGTAAATCCGAGAAGTCGATGTCCGTCGCGGCCTCGTTCACATCATCGATGTTGATGACGATGTTGTGGCTCGATGCAGCACCAACGCCGTTGAGGTCCTTCACCGTCACAGTCACGGTATGGGAACCCTCAGCCTCGAAGTTGAGGCGCACGCCGCTCTTGATCTTGATCTCGCCTGTGAGCTCGTCGATCACGAAGCGGGGGTTCGCCGCGATATAATAGCGAAGCTCGCTGGCGGGGCCGTTGTCATCGGCCATCACACGGGCGACGGTTTGCCCTGCGGCCATGCTCTCGCTGATGGAAACCTCAGCCTCGCCCGTGGTCAGGCGGATGTTCTCAGGAGCCGTGTTGCCTGGAGGAATATCCTGCACAGTAATGGTGAAGTCCTGAGTGTCCGAGAGGCTTCCGGCTCCGCCGTTCTTGTCCGTCACCTTCAACGTCAGCGTGAAGTTCTGCGTGCCGGCAACGGCGAGCTTGGACCGGTCCGCGACCACGATCTTCCTATTGACCACGTCGACCGCGAAGGCTCCTGCGAAAGCAGCCGGAACGCCGAGGATCTCGTAGACGAAATCCTCACCGGCATCGACATCATCCAGCGTGAAGCTGGCGACCGTGTCCCCGAGTGCGGCGTTCTCACTGATGGTGACCGCCGTGACGGCTGCCCCCAGCAGCGGAGCCTCGTTCACGTCCGCGAGGTTGATCGTGATGTCCTGCACTGACTCCAGTCCGGTTCCGTTGAGATCCCGGACCTTCACCGACAGGGTGAAGGTTTTCAGGCCTTCGAAGTTGAGAGTGGCTCCGGCCTTGATTCGGATCTGGCCCGAAATCTCGTCGATCTCAAAATTGGCATCTTCGGTTGCGAGCGAATAACGCAGGCCCGCCGGCCCAGCATCGTCATCCGCGATCACCGTAGCAATGGTGATCCCCGCTGCCTTGTTCTCATCGACAATCGTCGTCGTACCGCCCGTGGTCAGGCGAATATTCGTCGGCGCCGTATTCGCCGGATTATCGTCATTCGAGATCGTGCCATAGGCCGTATCCGAAATGATGGTCGCGCCTTCCGGGGCAGACAGGACGATGGAGAACGTTTCATCCCCTTCCGGAATCTCATCGGTCCGGATCAGGACCGAGATGATCTGCGTCGTCTCGCCGTCCGCGAACTCCACTCCCCCCGTGAGAGCAATGAAGTCCTCATTCTGGGCAGCGTTGGCGCCGACACCCTTGACCGTCCAGACAGCCTTGGAGGGACCGGTGCCGCTGCTGCGTGTCACGACGAAGTTGTAGGTCGTATAAGCCCCCGCATTGCCCTCGGGTCTGGCCGCATCCGTCGCCGCAATCGACAGGGCGGGCAGGACGTCGTCATTGATGATGGTGCCCGTTGCGACAGCCGTCCCAAGAACCGCGTCGGTGGGGCTCGATAGAGTCACGCCGAATGTCTCGTGACCTTCGATATCCTTGTCAGCTTTGACCCGGATCGTGATGTATCGCTCATTCTGACCATCGAGGAAATCGACCTTTCCGCTCAGCGTTGCGGCGTCGAAATCGTCGGCATTCGCTGCACCTGCGACGCCGAGGCCCGTCACCGCCCAGTTGACACTGGCCGGACCGGAACTGTTGCTGCGGGTGACCTTGAAGGTGTATTCCACATAGCCGGTATCGCCCTCGGCCTTCGCGGCATCATGCGCCGAGATCGACACGGTGGCTACTTCTTGCAGCAGATCAACCGTCTCGTCGGCGAATTTGACGAACTTGATGTTCTTCAAGGTATCCGTGCCGTCGCGCCCGGCGACCTTGTCGACAACAGTGACCGTCCCGTTGAGCGGGTTCTTCGTGATAACGTAGTCGGACTTGTTGCCCGTGAAGACCGCCGTGTTGACACCGCCGCCGCCATCGATGGCGTCGTCGCCGCCAAGACCTTCGAGCACGTTGTCGGCGCCGTTGCCTGTGAGCTTGTTACCGGCTGCGCTGCCTACGAGGTCCACGCGCCCGGCGCCGTCCAGGACGGTGAGTGCTTCGATATTGGCGTAATCGGTGACCCGGTAGGTGGTGCCTGCCGCGAAGTTCGTCGCGATCACGACGGTGTCGTAACCGGTGCCATCACCAGCGGCCTCGATGACCGTGTCGCCTACATTGTCGAGGACGTAGGTATCGTTGCCCAGGCCGCCATCGAGCGTATCGGCACCCGCACCGCCATTGAGTTCGTTTGCGCCATTGTTGCCGAAGAGCTTGTTGCCGAAGCCGTTGCCCGTCAGGTTGATGTTTGCCGCGCCAGTCTGGGCGTGCAGTTCCTCGATTTCGGACAGCATATCGAGAGCATAGCTGACCGAGGCGGTAACAGAGTCATAGCCTTCGCCGGCAGCTTCCTCAACCTTGTCGAGTGCGTTGTCGACGGTATAGCTGTCGTCGCCCTTGCCGCCTTGGAGAATGTCAGCTCCGAGGCCGCCATCAAGCTGGTCGTTGCCATCCTCGCCCTTCAGCAAGTCTGCGCCGTCATTGCCGTAAAGCTTGTCGTTGCCGCCGCCGCCGGACAGGGTGTTGGCGTTGTCGTCTCCCGACAGCTCATCCGCATGATCCGAGCCGATCAGGCCTTCAATGGACGTATAGGTATCACCCGCAGCATCGCCGGTGTTGCTGAGCGTCGGAGTCAGAAGGCTCGCGATCACACCAAAATCGGCATTGGCATAAGACGCAAAATCGATGCCGTCCGCTGCCGTAGCCACGCCCGCACGGCCACCATTGAGAATGTCCGCACCTTTGCCACCGATCAGGGTGTCATTGCCTGCGTCGCCCGTCAGCTGGTCGGTTCCATCCCCGCCACGCAGCACGTCGCTGTAGACCGTCCCGTAGAAATCATCGTTGCCGGTCGTTCCAGTGAGATCAACAGCGGCCGAGCGAGGGTCGACGATCTGTCCTCTGATGCTTTGGGTATCATCCGCTCGAGCAATACCCGTCTCATCCCAGGTTACGAAGAGACGGCCATCAGCCAATGTCGTGATAGTAGGCTTGGTACCGACGGTTGAACCAGGTGGCGGGCCAACATAAATATCCGCAAGCGACCTGCCGCCTTCCTTGTCGAATATTGCAATTCTGACCTGGCTCTGGCCGGTGCTAACGTCGACATAAGAGACAGCGAACCCGCCGTCCTGCAGAGCAGTAACAGAGGAGCCTTTTTGGAAATTTACAATCGGAGTGTTGACGATAAACTCACCCCGATACAGCGTGCCGTCAGCATTGAAGATCTGCGCCTTAACACTGGAACTGCTGCCATCGGAGCCACCGTGGCCGTCAAATCCAGGGAAGTGAGTCCAAGAGACAACAAACTTCCCGTTCGACAATTCTGCTACTGAAATTTCCTGCTTAGAGCCACGCGAGCTTGGCACAAGGAACTCAGTTCCGCCACTCGACCCGTCCGCTGACATGATCCGTCCGCGCACTGTATACAGCGCACCCGAATCATCGGCAGGGCCGTTATCCACCCAGAGGGCAATATACCGATTGCCGCTAAGTCCGGCGACAACCGGTTCACGTTGCGGATTTACCGTTGTGGTATTGACTCTTACCTCAACACCAAGAGGCTTACCGGTAGAGTCATAAGACTGCGCCAAAATGTTTTGATCAAAGCTCTCGGGACTTTGATAAGCGATGACGAAGCCACCGTTGGAGAGCGCACTCACAGAAGGCGTCAGTTGGTTGCCAGTAGCTAGGGTGTTTACAACGAAATCAGAGTCGTTCTTTGCACCATCTCCATCACGGTCGAACAC
>NZ_JBFUMH010000057.1:0-31374 GCF_054049475.1 Microvirga sp. P5_D2
CGTAGCTTGTCGAGCATCTCGCTCACATAGGTGGCGGGCTTGGTGAAACCGCCGAGGAGCAGATAGATCGACGGCACCACCAGCATGGTGAGGATGGTCGAGACGGTGACGCCGCCCACGATCACCGAGCCGATGGCGTTGCGCGCTTCCGCGCCAGCGCCCGTGGACCAGGCGAGCGGGATGGCGCCGCCGATCATGGCGATGGATGTCATTAGGATCGGCCGCAAGCGCAGCACGGATGCTTCGAGCACCGCATCCCGTACCGAGTATCCGCGCTCGCGCAGCTGGTTCGAGAATTCGACGATCAGGATGCCGTTCTTGGTCATAAGGCCGATGAGCAGGATCATGCCGATCTGGCTGTAGATGTTGAGCGTCTGCCCGGTCACGAACAGGGCCAGCAATCCGCCCGTCACCGCGAGCGGCACGGTGAGCATGATGATGAACGGGTTGATCCAGCTCTCGAACTGCGCCGCCAGCACCAGGAACACCACGAGCAGCGCCATGGCGAAGGTCACGTAGATCGCGCCGGTGGAGTCGAGGAAGTCCTTGGACTGACCATTATAGCCGATGCGCACTTCCGCCGGCAGGTTGTCGCGCACGATCTGCTGGAGGATCTCCAGACCCTCGCCGATGGAGACGCCTGGCGCTAGCCCGGATTGAATCGTGATCGAGCGCAGGCGGTCGAACCGGTTCAGGGCCTGGGGCGCTGCCGATTCCGTCAGGGTCACGAAAGAGGAGAGCGGAACGAGCTCGCCGTTCGCGGCGCGGATGAAGGTGTTGGTGAGATCGTTCGGCGTTGCGCGGTCCTGGGCGCGTGCACGCATGATTACCGGATATTCGTCGCCACGGCTGACGAAGGTCGAGACTTCGGTCTCGCCGAACATCAATTCGAGCGTGTTGCCGATATCTTCCACCGAAACGCCGAGATCGGCGGCACGCTGGCGGTCGATCTGCACGCGGATATCCGGCTGCGACTCGCGATAGTTGGAGTCCATGTTGACGAACTTGCCCGTCTCCTGGGCCTTCTGCATGACCGTGTCGCGCCAGCCGCGGATCGTGTCGTAATCGGGTCCGCCGAGCACGAACTGGATCGGCTGACCGAAGCCGCCCGCGCCGCCGAAGGCCGGCGGGTTAACCACGGATGCGCGCGCTCCGGGGAAATTCGACACCTTCGGCGTCATCTGGCGCACGAGGTCCTGCTGGCTCTGCGTCCGTTCCTCCCAGGGAACGAGGCGCACGATCACGATGCCCTCGTTGACGGGGGAGGGGCGGGCGAAGCCCGGGGCGACTTGGCTCAGCATGGAGGCGACGACGCCCTGTTGCTGCAGGGGCAGAAGGGCCTTCTCGACTTCCTTCACCCGGTCGCGGGTATAGTCGAGGCTGGCACCCTCCGGCGCCTGAAGCCGCACGATCACCGCGCCGCGATCCTCTGTGGGAGCGAACTCCTTCGGCAGGGACTGGAACAGGCCGTAGGCCGACAGCGATACGAGGAAGCCGATGAAGAGAATGACCACCGGTATACGCAGGGCGCGCGAGAGCAGCCAGCGGTAGCCGTTGTTCATCTTCTCGAAGACCGGCTCGGTCATGCGCTGAATGCGGCCATGCGCCGGCACCATCAGCTTGGAGCACATCATCGGCGTGAGCGTGCGCGCCACGACGCCGGAGAAGAAGATGGCGGCAGCGAGGGTGATGCCGAATTCGCGGAAGAGCTTGCCGGTATTGCCGGTCATGAAGGCGAGCGGCACGAACACCGCCATCAGGGTCGCGGTCGTCGCGATCACCGCGAAGCCGATCTCGCGCGCCCCGTCGAAGGAGGCGAGCAGCGGCGGCTGCCCTTCCTCGATGCGCCGGTGCACGTTCTCGATTTCCACGATGGCATCGTCCACCACAATGCCGATGGCGAGCACGATGGCGAGCAGCGTCAGCACGTTGATGGATGCGCCGAAGAAGGCCATGACCATGAAGGCCGCGGTGATCGAGACCGGAATCGCCACCATGGCGACGATGGTGGAGCGCCAGTCGCGCAGGAAGACCAGGATGACCAGGATCACGAGCGCCACGCCTTCGAGAAGCGTCTTCAGCACGCCGTCGATGGAAGCGCGGATGAACTGGCTTTCGTCATAGGCGACTTCCGCCACGGTGCCGGGCGGCAAAGAGCTCTTGAGTTCCTCCAGCTCCTTGCGCACGCCGTCGACGACGGCCAGCGTGTTGGCGGTGGATTGGCGCACGACGCCCATGCCGATGGCGGTCTCGCCCGATTGGTAGAACTCGAAGCGCGTGTCTTCCGGCCCGACCTCGACCTGCGCCACCTCGCCGAGACGAACCAGATAGCCGTTCTTGTTGGTGACGATCACCTGCTTGAACTGCTCGGGCGTGGCGAGGCGTGAATCGGTCTTGATGGTGAATTCACGCTGACTGGACTCGATACGTCCACCGGGCAGCTCCACGTTCTGGCGCTTGATGGCCGTTTCGAGATCCTGCACCGTGAGGCCGCGGGCCGCGAGCGCCGGGCGATCCACCCAGATGCGCATGGCAAAGCGGCGCTCGCCGCTTAAGTTGACGTTGGCGACGCCCGGCACCGTGGACAGGCGGTCCACATAGACGCGCTTGAGGAAGTCGCTGAGTTCGAGCGCGTCGAGCGTTGTAGATGTCACGCCCACCCACAGGATGGCCGAGGCATTCGCATCCACTTTCCGCACCACCGGCGTGTCGGCTCCGTCCGGCAGACGTCCGGTGACGCGGGACACGGCATCGCGCACGTCGGAGGTCGCGGCTTCCGGCTCGCGGGACACCTCGAACTCGATGGAGACCGACGAGCGGTCGTTCTGGCTCTGCGACGTGATCTGGCGAATGCCTTCGATGCCGGCGATCGCGCCTTCGATGATCTCCGTCACCCGGCTCTCGATCACCTCGTTCGAGGCGCCGCGATAGACGGTGGACACCGAAACGACCGGGCGGTCGACCTGCGGATATTCGCGAACAGGCAGGTTCATGAGCGATGCAAGGCCGCCCACGATCAGCAGCAGGCTCACCACAACGGCGAAGACGGGACGGCGGATGAAGAGGTCGGAAACCTGCATGGCGATTCAGCTCTTGAGGCCTATCGGTGACAAAAGTTCTCCCGCCGGAGCGGGAGACAAAATTACTTCGCTTCGGCGGCCTGTGCGCTGCCGATGGCCTGCGGCACGTTCAGGGACGAGCGCGACGGCTGTTGCCTGTTGGCTGCCGGGGTACTGTCCTGCGCCGGTGTGCCCGAGCCCACCGGTCGGGCGTTCACCTCGGCGCCCGGACGGACGCGCTGGACGCCCATCACCACGATGGTCTCGCCGGCCTTGAGGCCATCCACGATCTCGGCCTTGCCGCCCTGGCGCTGGCCGAGGGTGACGACGCGGCGCTCCACCTTCTTGTCCTTCACCGGATAGACCACGTGGCGAAGGCCCTCGCTGACGATGGCCTCTTCCGGCACCACGACCGCATCGTCCTTGGTGGAAACTTCCAGGGCGACGGACAGGAACATGCCGGGCTTCAGGGCCTCGTCGGAATTGTCGAACTCGGCCGTCAGGCGCGCGGTGCGGGTGGTCTGATCCACGCGCGGGTCGATGGTGGCGACGGTGCCCTTGAAGGTGCGCTCGCGATAGGCCGCTGAAGTTGCGTTGACGGTCTGGCCCGGCTTGAGACGGCCCAGGAGGTTCTCCGGTACCGCGAAGTCGAGGCGGATCTTCGAAAGATCATCGAGGGAGGTGATGCGGGTGCCGGGGGCCACATAAGCGCCGAGCGAAACGGAGCGGGTGCCGACGCGGCCGGGGAACGGGGCGCGGATCATCAGGTCTTCGAGCCGGGCTTCTGCCGCCTTGCGCTGGGCCTGAGCGGAGGCGATGGAGCCTTCGAGCGATTTCAGCTGAGCCGTCAGGTCGTCCACCTGCGCGCCGGTGCCGGCGCCGGTCCGGCTCAGGGCCTGGGCCCGCTCCAGCTTGATGGCGACTTCGTTGCGGAGTGCCTGGGCACGGTTGGCCTCGGCGATGGCCTGCTCGATCTCGGCGCGCCGCTCGGCGGCATCGAACTCGATCAGCATATCCCCGGCCTTGACCTTCTGGCCTTCCTCGAAGCCGATCTGTTTGACGATGCCTGCCACCTTCGCGGTCACGGTGATCGATTCATAGGCACGCACCGTGCCCACCGACTCTCGAACCTCGACGATGCGTCCGGTCTTCACCGTATCGACCTCGACCGTTGCAGGGCCGACCGGACCACCGCGTCCACCGGGAGCGCCCGCCTGTCCGGAGGGTTTGCTCATGGAGGCGCCGATCACGGGCAGATTGGCCAGGTAACCGCCCTGATAGACGTACCAGCCGCCAAAGCTTGCTGCCCCCAGCAAGGCTATGACCCCGAGTTGACCGGACACACGCATGCTTGCTCCTTAAAACCCTAATTCTTATCGCCGATATCGGATCCTTAAGCACATTATATGCCAGGAGTATCGTCTATACCGCAGCAAACACGACGTTTGTTATTACGATTTCGTAATCTGGGATATTTGACCTAACGGCAGATCCCTTGACCGGACGGATGTCTTGACCACCTTGCCCGCTTCCGTCATACCGGTCGGCGGGACACCTCTCCCCACCGAGAGGCGCCCATCTGTAAGGATGGATTAACATGACAGACCTGCCCAACGCGCGTCCTCGCGCGCCTTTCTTCTCGTCCGGCCCCTGCGCGAAGCGCCCCGGATGGTCCCTGCAAAACCTGAAAACCGACAGCCTCGGGCGCTCGCATCGCGCGAAGCTCGGCAAGGCGCGCCTCAAGCTTGCCATCGACCTGACCCGCGAGGTTCTGGACGTGCCGGCCGATTACCGCATCGGCATCGTGCCCGCCTCCGATACCGGCGCCGTCGAGATGGTGCTGTGGTCGATGCTGGGCGCGCGCGCCGTCGACATGCTGGCCTGGGAAAGCTTCGGCGAAGGCTGGGTGACGGATGTGGTGAAGCAGCTCAAGCTTGCCGACGCCCGCGTCATCAACGCGGCTTATGGCGAGCTGCCGGATCTCTCGCAGGTCGATACGAAAAACCGCGACGTGGTCTTCACTTGGAACGGCACCACCTCCGGCGTGCGCGTTCCGAACGCGGACTGGATCGCCGCCGACCGCGAAGGCCTGACCATCTGCGATGCCACCTCCGCCGCTTTCGCGCAGAAGCTCGACTTCTCGAAGCTCGATGTGGTGACCTTCTCCTGGCAGAAGGTGCTCGGCGGTGAAGCCGCTCACGGCATGCTCATTCTCTCACCGCGCGCGGTGGAGCGTCTTGAGAGCTACAAGCCCGCTTGGCCCCTGCCGAAGATCTTCCGCATGACCAAGGGCGGCAAGCTGATTGAGGGCATCTTCGAGGGGGAGACCATCAACACCCCGTCCATGCTCGCGGTCGAGGATTACATCGACGCGCTCGAATGGGCGAAGTCCATCGGTGGTCTTAACGCGCTCGTCGCCAAAGCCGACGCCAACGCCAAGGTCATTCTCGACTGGGTCGAGAAGACGCCGTGGATCGCCAATCTCGCCCAGGTGCCGGCCACCGCTTCCAACACCAGCGTGTGCCTCGTCATCGCCGATCCCGACGTGGTGGCGAAAGGCCCCGAGGCTGTGGCGCAGGTCGCCAAGGGCATCACCTCCGCGCTCGACAAGGAGGGCGTGGCCCTCGACATCGGCGCCTATCGTGATGCGCCTCCCGGCCTTCGCATCTGGTGCGGCGCGACGGTGGAGCAATCCGACCTCGAAGCACTGACGCCTTGGCTCGACTGGGCCTTCGCGCAGGAAAAGGCGAAGCTCGCGAAAGCGGCTTAATCTTCACCCTCCCCTTGAGGGGGAGGGTCGACGCCCGCAAGGGCGGCGGGGTGGGGTGGAAGCACCGCCCGTCATCGTCGCCCTCGGACAAAACGCACAGCTAATCAAACCGACTGCGCCGTTCACCCCACCCCGGCTCTTCGAGCCGACCCTCCCCCTCTAGGGGAGGGTGGGACAGCGGCAAACAACAGGTGCACCATGCCCGCTCCCCGCGTACTTATTTCCGACGCTCTTTCTCCCGCTGCCGTGCAGATCTTCAAGGATCGCGGCATCGAGGTCGATTTCCAGCCCGATCTCGGCAAGGACAAGGAGAAGCTCGCCGCCATCATCGGCAATTATGACGGCCTCGCGATCCGCTCCGCCACCAAGGTGACGGCGAAAATTCTCGAACAGGCCACGAACCTGAAGGTCATCGGCCGCGCCGGCATCGGCGTTGACAATGTCGAGATTCCCGCCGCCACGGCGAAGGGCATCATCGTCATGAATACGCCCTTCGGCAATTCCATCACCACGGCGGAACACGCCATCGCGATGATGTTCGCGCTCGCGCGCCAGATCCCGCAGGCCGATGCGTCCACGCAAGCCGGCAAGTGGGAGAAGAACCGCTTCATGGGCGTGGAGCTGACTGGCAAAGTCCTGGGCGTCATCGGCTGCGGCAATATCGGCTCCATTGTCGCCGATCGCGGCATCGGCCTACGCATGAAGGTCATCGCTTACGATCCCTTCCTGTCGCCGGAGCGCGCGATTGAGCTCGGCGTCGAAAAGGTGGAGCTGGATGATCTCTTGCGCCGCGCCGATATCATCACGCTGCATGTGCCGATGACGGAGAAGACGAAGAACGTGCTCTCCGCCGAGAACATCGCCAAGACCAAGAAGGGCGTGCGCATCATCAACTGCGCCCGCGGTGGTCTCGTGGATGAAGTCGCACTGCGCGCGGCGCTCGATTCCGGCCATGTGGCGGGTGCGGCCTTCGACGTGTTCATCGAGGAGCCTGCAACGGCGAACCCGCTCTTCGGCCATCCCAACGTGGTGTGCACGCCGCATCTGGGTGCTGCTACAACGGAAGCGCAGGAGAACGTGGCGTTGCAGGTGGCCGAGCAGATGTCCGATTATCTGCTCCAGGGCGCTATCCAGAACGCGGTGAACTTCCCGTCGATCACGGCGGAGGAAGCGCCGCGCCTGAAGCCGTTCGTGGCTTTGGCAGAAAAGCTCGGCTCCTTCCTCGGTCAGCTCACGGAAGCCTCCATCAAGGGCATCCGCATCGAGTACGAAGGTGCTGTAGCCGACATGAACACCCGCGCTCTCACCTCCGCTGCGGTCACGGGCGTGCTGCGTCCCTTCCTGCAGGACATCAACATGGTGTCGGCTCCGCTCGTCGCGCGTGATCGCGGCATCACGGTGGAAGAGGTCAAGCGCGAGAACGCGGCGCGCGACTACGAGAGCTTCATCCGCATCATCGTCGATGCCGACGACATGCCGAGGCACGCGGGCGGTACCGTGTTCCAGGACGGAAAGCCGCGCGTCATCGAGATCCGCGAGATCGCGGTGGATGCGGAATTCGCGCCGCACATGATCTATGTGCGCAACGACGACAAGCCCGGCTTCATCGGCCGCTTCGGCACCTTGCTCGGCGAGTCCGGCGTCAACGTCGCAACCTTCGCGCTCGGCCGCGACAAGCCCGGCGGCGATGCGATCTGCTTCGTTTCCGTCGATCAGCCGGTGTCGGATGAGCTTCTGCGCAAGATCGAAGAGATCCCGCAGGTCAAGCGCGCTCGCGCCGTTCGTTTCTAAGAGAGCTTGAGGAACGCATCATGGCAATGTCCGTCGCGCAACGCTTCATCCTGACGCTCGCCTGTGCGAACCGTCCCGGTATCGTGGCGGCCGTGGCGAGCCATCTGTCGGATGCGGGCCTCAACATCCTGGACGCGCAGCAATACGACGACACGCAGACGGATCGCTTCTTCATGCGTGTCGTGTTCAACCCCGTCGAGGGTGAAAGCGACATCGAGGCGCTGAAAGAAGGCTTCGCGCCGCTCGCCACGCGCCTCGGCATGACATGGACCATGAGTGATCAGGGCCGCAAGCAGCGGGTCATGCTGCTGGTGTCGAAGTTCGATCACTGCCTTGCGGATCTGCTCTATCGCTGGCGCATCGGCGAGCTCGATTTCGAGCCCGTCGGCGTCATCGCCAACCATCCCGCCGAATCCTACAGCCATGTGGATCTCGGCAATGTGCCGTTTCACTACCTGCCCGTCACGAAGGACACGAAGCTGGAGCAGGAGGCGAAGGTCTGGGAGATCGTTCGCGACGCAAAGGTCGATCTCGTGGTGCTTGCGCGCTACATGCAGGTCCTGTCGGACGGACTCGCCGCGAAGCTCGCCGGGCGCTGCATCAACATCCACCATTCGTTCCTGCCGAGCTTCAAGGGCGCGAAGCCCTATCATCAGGCCCATACGCGCGGCGTGAAGCTGATCGGCGCGACGGCGCACTATGTGACGTCGGATCTCGACGAGGGGCCGATCATCGCGCAGGATGTGGAATCGATCACGCATCGCGACTCGGCGGACGATCTTGTGCGCAAGGGCCGCGACATCGAACGCCGCGTGCTGGCCCGCGCCGTGCGATATCATTTGGAAGACCGCATTCTGCTCAACGGCCGCAAGACGGTGGTGTTTGCGGATTAATCTGACGTCATGCCCGGCCATGACAGGGAATGCAGCGATAATTTCGCTACCGCCGCTGCTCCGCAAGCCAGATACCGCCGAGCACGAGCGCCAATCCCAACCCGTGATACAGCGCGAAGGGCTCGCCCAGCAGCACCACCGCGAGCAGTGCGCCGAAGACCGGCACGAGGTTCACGAAGATGCCCGCCCGTGCCGGGCCGATCAGCTCGACGCCGCGCATGAAGAAGAGCTGCGAGACGAGCGAGGGCATGAGGCCTGCATAGAGCAGGACGAGCCAGCCTCGCGTGTCCGGCCATAGCGCCGTTCCCTGCACCACTTCCATGATGAGCAGAGGCACTGAACTCAGGAAGGCCACGAATGCCAGGCTCGCGAAGAACACGAGGGCCGGAAGGGCAGGGCGGCGGCGCAGTCCGAGGGTATAGCCGGCATAGAACACGCAGGCGATCAGAGTGAGGACGTCGCCGAAATTGAGCGCCAGTGTCTTGAGAATGTTGAGATCGGCCTTCACGGACACCAGGATCACGCCAGCGAACGTCACGATCATGCCGATCACCTGCAGCGGGATCACACGGGCCTGGAAGAACATCACCATTCCAATCAGCACGATCACCGGAATCGAGCCCTGAAAGATGGTGAGGTTCACGGCGGTGGTATGGTGCGCGGCGGCGTAGAACAGGGCGTTGAACGCCGTGAATCCGAATGCGCCCATGAGGACGATGAAGCGCCAATGCTGCTTGATCTTCGGCCATTCCGCGACGGTCTGGCGGCCGACCAGCGGCAGGGTCACCACGACCACGATCACCCAGCGAAGGCAGGTCAGGATCATGGGGGAGACATGGCCCACGGCCAGCCGGCCCGCAATCGCATTGCCGCCCCACATCAAGGCCGTGAGCGCCAGCAGCAGATAGGCCTGCTTCCAGAAGGCTTGCCCGAGCGGTTGCAGGAATTTCATGAAAAAGAACCGATCCCCTGACGCATCATTCCGAGAGCGGGCTCGCTGCCGGGTGCGATGCAATTGCACTTGCCGCCGGGCGCAGTTTCGATAAACCAGCGCAAAAGGAGGCAAGTACGTCTATGGCCTTACGGTTTCTGGTGGTTGAGGGCAATACGCGTGGCGCAAGGGAGGCCCACAAGGCCGCCTATGGACGAACGCTGTCCGAGTCCTATGCGGATGTGATTCAGAATGCCGAGCAGGATTCGGTCTGCGACATCGCCTTCCCAGCGGACGAGGGCGCGAACCTGCCCGATGCGTCGGGCCTCGAATCCTATGACGGCATCGTGCTCACCGGTTCTCATCTCAGCATCTATGACCGCACGCCCGAGATCCTGCGCCAGATCGACCTGATGCGGGCGATCTACGCCTCGAGCACCCCGTCCTTCGGCTCGTGCTGGGGTTTGCAGGTCGCGGCGGTCGCGGCCGATGGCGACGTGCAGCAGAACCCGCTGGGTCGCGAGGTAGGCTTCGCCCGCCGCCTGCGCCGTACCGAGGAGGGCAGGGGGCATCCCATGCTGGAAGGCCGCCCGGAGGTCTATGACGCGCCGGCCATCCATCTCGACATGGTGACAGTTCTGCCCAAGGACGCCACGGTTATCGCCACCAACCCGGTTTCCGCCGTCCAAGCGGCGGAGTTCCGCCAGGATGGCGGCACCTTCTGGGGCGTGCAGTACCACCCGGAATTCAGCCTCGCCGAACTCGCCGTGATCATCCGCCTGCGCACGGAGCTGATGATCCGCGAAGGCTTCTGCCGAACCCCCGAGGAGGTGCAGTCCTATGCCGACGACCTGACGACACTCTCCACGGAACCGTCCCGCTTCGATCTCGCCTGGCGCCATGGCGTGGATGCGGAGGTGCTCGACACCGCCCGCCGCACCCGCGAAATTCACAACTTCATCGAGCATCGGGTGAAGGGGGAAAAGGGCGCGAGGGGACGGGGCTGAATTTAGGCCACGGACACCGTATTACTGTCGGGCCATTCGCATCATGTCGTGCCTCAGATGATGAGGAAGTCAGCCGCCGAAAGCGCAGCCTTGTTGGCGATCTTGATGAACTCGACCGGCTTGTACTTCGTGCCGTTGCCATCCGCATCGTAATAGACCACCCCGCCCTTGTAGACGAGGAAGTCGTCCTTGTCGGTGGCCTTGTTCTTCTTGAAGAAGTCCTTCTTCAACGAACCCGGCGCTGCCGGCGAACCCTTTCCGAGCTTCTTGAAGATGGCGTTGTCGAGCAGGATGTTGTCCTCGCCCGGCTTGAAGTCGGTGATCGTGTCGAAGTTGACCTTCTTGTTCTGGTTCTTCGACGTGGTGCCTTTGCCGAGCGCGGTGTTGAACACGAAGCGATCCGCACCGGCGCCGCCCGTGAGCACATCGTTGCCCGTGCCGCCGTTGAGCGTGTCGCTGCCGCCGGCGCCTTTCAGAACATCTTTTCCACTCGAACCGATCAGCATCAGCGGCTTGTCGGTGGTGGGCGTGGTTGGGGTTGTGGGCGTCGTAGGTGTCGTGGGTCCAACGCCTCCGAAATCGGCAATCGTCGTCTTGCGGCCGTTATGGACGATGTTTTCGATGCCTTTCCTGTGCAGCGCCAAGCGCTCGGCATCTGTCAGGGMGCCCTCGGTAATCGTCAGCGTTTCATAGACGACCCGGTATCTATCCTCGAGCATGTTCGCCACAGACACGTTGTCGACGATGATGATTGTTCCGACCCCGTCATACGTGATGCTGGAGAAGCCGTCGATTTCTATTCCTGTGAGATCGACGGTAGAGCCTTCGACATGCAATTGATCCCCCGACTGACCACCGCCGTCGATCCTCGTCAGCTTCCTGACCTGAGAATTTTGCATAAGGATCATGTCGACCTCATTCGAGCCAAGAATGATTTCGATCCCCTCGAACTTACTGAGCCGGATAAAATTCGCGACGGCGTCGGTTTGCAGCTGCAAGGTATCCACGCCGCCGCCGCCATCGATTTCATCGCCCCGGCTGATGTCAGCGCTGTTGATTGTAATGACGTTGGAATCCTCATCGCCCAGGAAGCGGTCCGCCATGTACACCTGTGCATCGGCTTCATTGCCTAAGCTGTCGGTGATGACGAGGGATACCCTTCTTTCAGGCACTGCCGAATCCGTGTCGAAGTTGGTGAGGGTAAGCGCACGGATGAGCTTTTCCACCGCAACTCGCAGCGCATCGATCTCAGCCGGAAGCGTTGCCGTCACGAAATCGATGTGAAAATATCTGGAACCACGGGCAGTTACCGTGCCGATCACGACATTGTCGATCTCGATCACGCTTCCCTCCGTCAGCTCCTCCGTTGAAATCTCGACCTTGTTTTCTTCAAGCTTGATGTCAAGTATCGCATTGGCATTCGTTTCCACATAGAGATCCTTGATCGACGCGCCATCCGCCAGCGTGAGCTGGGCATCATGGTCCTTGTCGATCAGCACAGGTGTGCTGATGCCGTCCACGGTCGGCACTGCAAAGAAGCGATCATAGGCCAGGCCGGTGATCTTGGTAGCAGGCGTTGCGGAAGCCAGTTTCATGATCGTCTCCAAGGTCAGTTGTGCCGTCCCATTCCTGAGGGGCGAGAGAATTATAGAAATATTATATCAAAATAACATTGCTGTTCAATCTCAAGCCGGGCCTCTGGGAAGGACCACCATGGGAGAATGCCGGTCAGTAAACTGCTGCGCCGCTTTCTAATTCTCACCCCCCTCTGCGGGAGGGTCTGAGCCTTCTCCTAATAAGAGTACAAGCAATGCTGGAACTCTCTCTCGTCATGGCCGGGACAAGGCCGGTGATAACGGATAGGGAGGCAGGAACGGCAACGTTATGTTCATGATTTGTTCTTGACAATGATCCTAAGCTTGGCTATGGGTGGGGCAGCCCGATCCACCGAGGGGCGCGCTCGCGAGGCGTCGTGATTGTGGGGTTGGGCACGGTCTCGTGCGGGGGATGACGCAATCCCTCATGACGGGAGGCCCAGGCGAGAGGCTGGGCTCAGTTCTGGTCCGAGGCCGCCCGCTGCAAAATGCGGTGTCCGCTTCGGGCAGTCCATGGGCCGGTCGCGCCTGTCCGCCTAAAAAAGCCGTGCGCGAGGGGCCGTCAGGTTCTTCACTCACACCACAAGCCGAGCCGGACCGCTCCTCGCGCCCCCCTCGACACACCCTCGCAAGCCGATCGGCCGCGAGGATAAACCTGCGTGCCTTTATTCCGTCGTTTCAAGGGGCAAGAGTGGGCAGCATACTGGAATAGGCAAAGACATCATGCATGGGACAAGGCGCATTCCGGCTTGACCTGAAGCGCATGATCCACCATGAGGGTTTGCAAGGTTTTTACCCAACCCAAACCCTGGCCTTGCGCCGGGGTTTTTTTATGTGAGGCTTTAAACGATGGCGAATGTGGTTGTCGTGGGCGCCCAGTGGGGCGACGAGGGCAAGGGCAAGATCGTCGACTGGCTGTCCGAACAGGCGGACGTGGTCGTGCGGTTCCAGGGCGGGCACAATGCCGGCCATACCCTCGTGATCGGCGACAAGGTCTACAAGCTGTCGCTGCTGCCCTCCGGCGTCGTGCGCCCCAACAAGCTCTCCGTCATCGGTAACGGCGTCGTGCTCGATCCGCATGCTCTCGCGGCGGAAGTCGCGCGCCTGTCCGAGCAGGGCGTCTCGATCTCCCGCGAGAACCTGCGCGTGGCCGAGAACGCCACGCTGATCCTCTCCATCCACCGCGAGCTCGATGCGCTGCGCGAAAGCGGCAGCGCCGGCACGAAGATCGGCACCACCMAGCGCGGCATCGGCCCCGCCTACGAGGACAAGGCCGGACGCCGCGCGATCCGCCTGATGGATCTCGCCGATCTGCCGTCCCTGCGCGATAAGATCGACCGACTGCTCACGCACCACAACGCGCTGCGCCGCGGCTTCGGCCTTGCCGAGTTCAAGCCCGAGGAAATCTACGAGGAGCTGGCCTCCGTTGCTCCGCAGGTTCTGCCTTACATGGATGCCGTATGGCGCCTCCTCGACGACGAGCGCCGGGCCGGCAAGCGCATCCTGTTCGAGGGCGCGCAGGGCGCGCTGCTCGACGTCGATCACGGCACCTATCCCTTCGTCACCTCGTCCAACACGGTGGCGGGACAGGCGGCGACCGGCTCCGGCCTTGGGCCCGGCGCCGTAGGCTACGTGCTCGGCATCGCCAAGGCCTATACCACCCGCGTGGGCGAAGGCCCGTTCCCGACCGAGCTGTTCGACGAGACCGGCGAGCTCATCGGCCAGAAGGGCAAGGAATTCGGCGTGGTGACGGGCCGCAAGCGCCGCTGCGGCTGGTTCGATGCGACCCTCGTGCGCCAGACCGTGCGCACCTCCGGCATCGACGGCATCGCGCTCACCAAGCTCGATATCCTCGACGGCTTCGAGACCATCAAGATCGGCGTCGGCTACAAACTCGATGGCGAGACCATCGATTACTTTCCCGCGAGCCAGGGCGCTCAGGCGCGGGTCGAGCCGATCTACGAGGAATTCGAAGGCTGGAGCGGTTCGACAGCAGGCGCGCGCTCGTGGGCTGACCTACCGGCACAGGCCGTCAAATATGTCCGCCGCATCGAGGAACTCATCGGCGCGCCGGTGGCCGTGCTGTCCACATCGCCAGAGCGTGACGACACAATCCTCATGAAGAACCCCTTTGAGGGTTGACGGCGGGGCGTCTCAGGGTCCATTTCGAGAGGGAAATGGCAGATTATTACCCTCTTATTGCACGAGCCGTCGAAGGCTTGACCGATCAGACGCCAACCACGCGGCGCGCTGTCTATGAGCGCGCCCGTACGGCGCTCGTCGCCCAATTGCGCTCGCTCAACCCGCCCCTGTCCGAGGGGGACATTCAGCAGGAATGCACCTCCCTCGACGAGGCCATCACCCGGGTCGAGGCGGATTATGCCCCGCCGCCTGCGGGGTTCGACCCCAATGCCTTCGCCAACATGCTGGCCCAAGAGCAGGAAGCGCAGAAGCGTCAGGCACCCGCTGCGAGCCACGGGCTGAGGGCACCCTCCCAGGACGAGACGCCCGAGCCGGAGCCCGAAGAGCCGGCTTATGCCGACCAGGGTCAGGCCCGGCCGAAGGTCGATACCCGCCCGCATCCTGCCCTCCAGCAGGATCGGCAGGGCCGGATGCGCTCCGTTCTGCTCGGTTCCGTCATCGGCCTCGTCATTCTCGGCATCGCCGGGCTTGCCTGGTGGCAGAGCCAGTCGGATCCGCCGGTCCCGACCGAGCCGGTCGCCGAGGCGGCCCAGCCCCAGCCCAATTCCGAGACGGCGAAGATCAACGAGCGCGTCGGCGGGCCGGCAGCCCAGCAGGCTCCCGCGGCCAGTCCGAATGCCGGCCAGGCCGTCGGCGTCGTGCATCGTGCCGTCTTCTACGAAGAGGACGCGACGAACCCGCAGACGCCGAAGGCGCAGGTGGGGCGCGTGACGTGGCGCCTCGAGGATGTGAATCCCGGCCAGGGCCAGCCTCTCGAGAAGGCGGTGACCGCCAATATCGACATCCCAGATGCGGGCCTGACCATGAAGATGGTCCTGCGTCGCAATCTCGATACGACGCTGCCCGCCTCGCACACCGTGGAGCTGACCTTCACGACCCGCAACGGCGATACCGGCCGCGTGATTCGCGATGTGGGGCTGCTGCAGCTCAAGAACGAGGAGGCCGCGCGCGGCACGCCGGTTGCCGGCCTGCCGGTTCCGGTGCGGGAGAACCTGTTCCTGATTGGCCTGTCGAACCTCCAAGGAGACATGGAGCGCAACACCGAGCTGTTCGTGCGCCGCAACTGGATCGACCTGCCGGTGCGCATGGCCTCCGGTCAGCGCGCGATCCTGAGCTTCGAGAAGGGCGCCACGGGCGAGCAGGTTCTGAACAGCGCCTTCAGCCAATGGCAGTAAAACCCGCCGCATGAGGCAATAAAAAGAAAGCCGCGCATCACAGCGCGGCTTTTTTCATGGGTCCGGAAGTGATCGGGCCTTAAGCTTCGGCGGAAGACGTCTCGATCTGGGTGAGGTTCTTCTTCACCGCTTCCTGAATCTTCTCGAAGGCGCGCACCTCGATCTGGCGAACGCGCTCGCGCGACACGCCGAACTCGGTGGAGAGTTCTTCGAGCGTGATCGGATCGTCCGAGAGACGACGCGCCTCGAAGATCCGCCGCTCGCGTGGATTGAGCACGGAGAGGGCGGTGCGCAGGGCGGTCAGCCTGTTCTGGCCTTCCTCCTCCTCCACAAGCACCTGCTCCTGGCTCTGGCCGCTGTCCACGAGCCAGTCCTGCCATTCGCCGCCGCCTTCACCCTCGTCGCGCAAGGGCGCATTGAGCGAAGCATCGCCGCCGAGACGGCGGTTCATGTCCACCACGTCCTGCTCGTTCACACCCAGCTGGGTCGCGATGTGCTTGACCTGATCGGGACGCAGGTCGCCTTCCTCGAAGGCGGAGATCCGGCCCTTGGCCTTGCGCAGGTTGAAGAACAGCTTCTTCTGGTTCGCGGTGGTGCCCATTTTCACGAGCGACCAGGACCGCAGGATATATTCTTGAATTGCCGCTTTGATCCACCACATGGCATATGTGGCCAGGCGGAAGCCCTTGTCGGGCTCGAAGCGCTTGACGGCCTGCATCAGGCCGACATTGCCTTCGGAAACCACCTCGCCGATCGGCAGGCCATAGCCGCGATAACCCATCGCAATCTTCGCGACGAGACGCAGGTGGGATGTGACGAGCTTGTGGGCTGCATCGCGATCTCCATGCTCGCGCCAGCTTTTGGCGAGCATGTATTCCTCGTGCGGCTCCAGCATGGGGAACCGACGGATTTCGTCGAGATAGCGGGACAGGCCCCCTTCATTGGCAAGCACCGGAAGCGCTGTAGCCATATCTTTCCTCCTTTGGCTCCCTCTTGACGTGAGGCAAGCCTGAGGCGGCCTCCACGATGGCCGACCGCCCAACTTCCTTTATAAGCCGTTCGAGCGTGTCCGAATAGAGGCGTCAGGCTTCAAGACGTGGTGAACGCACGAGACTCCCAAGGGTGCCATCGCAGTTGAATTTTGCGACGCATTGCCGCCGATTTCAGTGCCGCAACGTCTCCAGAAGCGTTGCCATGTCGGAGGGGAGGGCGCTCTCGAACCGCAGGAACTCCCCAGTTCTAGGGTGTTCGAAGCCCAGAATGGCCGCATGCAGCGCCTGCCGGCCGAGCTCTCGCAAGGCCGTCTGCTGCGCCTCCGAGAGGCGGTTGGCCTTGGTCTTGAACCCCGAACCGTAGGTGAGGTCCCCTAGCAGCGGATGGCCGATATGCGCCATGTGCACGCGGATCTGGTGGGTGCGTCCGGTTTCCAGCTCGCACTGGACAAGGCTCGCCATGGGGGAGGGGGGCGGCAGGTTCTCCAGAACGGCATAATGAGTAATCGCATAACGACCACGCTCGTTCTCGTCCGAGACAATGGCGATCTTCTCCCGGTTGTGCTGGCTGCGCGCGAGCGCCGCCTCCACCGTGCCCCGGCGCCGTTCGGGTAAGCCCCACACAATGGCGAGATAGCTGCGCTCGAGCGGGCCGGTGCGCCCGTGGTCCGCGAATTGCTCGGCAAGGCCCTGATGCGCCAGATCGTTCTTGGCGACCACCAGCAGGCCGGACGTATCCTTGTCGAGCCGGTGGACGATACCTGGCCGCTTCACGCCGCCGATCCCCGACAGGCTGTCTCCGCAATGGGCGATGAGGGCGTTGACCAAGGTGCCTGAATCGTGCCCCGCCGCCGGGTGGACGACGAGACCCGCCGGCTTGTCGATGACAATCAGATCATCGTCCTCATAGACGATCACCAGATCCATCGCCTCTCCAAGAGGCTCCGCCGCAACCGGCGGCGGCACGATCAACCCGATCCGCGCGCCACCCCCGACCTTGCGGCCGGGATCGAGCACCGGAGCCCCGTCGAGGGTCACCTGGCCTTCCTTGATGAGCGCCTGCAGGCGGCTTCGCGACAGGTCGCCCTGGAGCCGGGCGAGCACGCGGTCCAGCCTTTCCGCCGGTAGTCCCTCGTCCAGAATCCATTCCTGCTGGGTCGATGCGTCCACAATGTCCTCATTTCAGCCGAGCCTCTCGCTTTTTTCAGCGAAAGGGCTTGATGCGATTCAGAAGGGTGGTTATACGAGCGGCCTCCACCTTGCTAGCTCCCTTCGTCTAGCGGTCTAGGACGTCGCCCTCTCACGGCGAAAACAGGGGTTCGAGTCCCCTAGGGAGCGCCAAAGGTTTCAAGGACTTAGCTGATCAGCTCGGCGAGCCTTCAGGAATTTCTCCAAAACTTCTCAAAAAGAATCCGTAAAGGTGTACGAGTGGACTGCCACTCGCAAGGTCGCTCTCGCCTGTCACCGACAGCGAGCTGCCTTGTGCCATTGTCCAAGCTGGTCCGTATTTGAAGGGCTCTGGCAGGAGGCGCCCGAGTTTGTAATGTCGGGTGCTGTCCCGCTGGGCGCAGCACGGTGGCTCGATGCAGCCGAGGACGGAGCTGATTTGATCTGTGCCGGAGCTTGAATCGGATATGCTCCCAACCGCAGAGTTCGGCAGTGTTTGAGGGGGCGCCCACCAGCGCCCCTTTGCCTGTCAGGGTTCGTCTAGGCCGCTAGGCGATCTTGGTGTCGGATTGACGATAGCGGAACTTGGCATCTGCCAGCCCTCGTGCTGCCGAGAGGCGCGCGACGAGCAGTTGAACCGCAATCAGCTGGAGAATGCTGTCAGCCAGCCGGTTGCCGACACTCGGCACGTGCAGGACAATCAGATTGGCCGCGTTGGGGACATCGTTCCGATCCGAGACAAGAAGCGTCGGGCATCCGAAAGCGGCTGCGTCCTGGGCGAGCTTGATCTCGCGATCGCTCCCATGCACCACCAGGCCCATGCGCTCATCGAGAGCCTCCATCGGGCCGTGAAGGAAGTTCCGCAAGTCAAAGCCCGATGCAGGCAGGCGGGCAGCCTCGCGGGCAAGAAGGGCTCCTTCACACGCTGTGCCCAGCAGCTGGTGCTCACCAATGAAGTCGATGCTGGCGGCGTGTGAAAAGGCATCGACGCAGCCTTCGACGGCACCGGAAGCGGAAATGAGAACGTTGCTCGCCGCGTCGGGGAGGCGCTCCCAGGCCGCTGTGGACTGTTCAGTCAGATGGTCCGCCAGCATGCCGATGGCCTGAAGGGTCGTCGTGAAGCTGGGAGCGCTTGGGCTGGCCTCTAGACCGCTGCGGGTGGTGATGACCCCGTGAACCACGCTTGCCAGAGCGTTCTCAGCGTCCTTCGAAATCGCGTATAGACTGCCTTGCGCCCCCTGCATGGCGTCAACCGTTTCCACGCTCCGGCCCGACGCAGACAGCGCGATGAAGGAATCGGCCAAGCCAGATGGCTGCTCCAGGAGGTCCATGGGGCTGAATGCATAAGCTCTCAATCCGCGTGAGCGGAACTCGGACGCGCCCGTAATGGAGGCGTAAAGGCTCGCTCCAATCCCAACAAAGCCAATGCTGCCGTTCTTTAGGGGCGTCGTATTAATCTCGCGAAGCGCCTCTGCGACGGCAAGACGGCTCGATGCAAGTCGCTCCGGTTGAAGGTCAATGCTCTCACGAAAGTTCATCTGCTATTCCCCATGCTAAATTCACACTCGGGAAATAGTCCAGGCGAACCCGTGGCCTCTTGTACGTTTGTGCGACAGTCTTACGAGCCGGTTCGATCCAGAGCCGCGTCCACGGGATGGGACCGGCTCCGGACCGCGCCCAGCTGAGAGGCGACCACCTTCTGGAATTCACCGGGGGTCATGCCGAAGGTTCGGCGGAACTCACGGCTCATGTGGCTCTGGTCACTGAAGCCGGCCAGGGTGGCGGCATCGGCAAGGCTGGCACCGGACGAGATCGCCTGTTGGGCCGTCGCGACCATCATCTGGACTCGAAAACGCCGTGGCGGCATGCCGCTGGTGTGGCGGAACTGCCGTGAGAATTGAAAGCGGCTCATTCCGAATTCCGCTGCGATCTTGCTGATCTGGCCCGAGGTCGCCTCGACAATCTCGTCGCCCGATCTCTGAAGGAGGCGCCGATGCTGCTCCGCCACTTCCTGAGCCGTTCCATCAGGCTCCTCATCACAAATCAGCCGCTGCCGCGCTGCACAGGTGGCAATGATGCCGATGATTGCGTCGATGCTGACCTGCTGCGGATCACGGAGAAGACGCGCACGAAGGTTTGTCATCGCTTCGAGAAGGAACTTGTCCTGAACGACCGGGCCCAGCAGCCGTGCCGGGGGCAGGCCTGGAAAGAGGCGGGAGCAGGCCGCAAGCCAAGCTTCCTGCGAGAAATAGATGACAAAATAGCGGTTTATGTCCGCCAGCCATGAACTGGCATGGGGCTCCAACGGATTGAAGAGAACGACCGACCCTTTGGGCTGATCGTAGGTTCTGCCTCCTGCCTCCAGGGATGCTGCGCCCTCGATGACGGCGCCAATATTGAATGTGGAGTGACAATGCAGCGAGCCAGGCTCAGCCGGGGCGGCGATATCGAACACGTCGATATCCGCCTCCATCCGCCAATGGCGAACTTCTCTCGACCCTGTGTGTGTCACCGGTAGCCCCCAAACGACGTTCTGAACATCCAGATTCTGCACAAGCTGTACGCAGGTCCTGCAGTTCAGGTGTGGTGGAAGATTCACTGCAAGGCGGCGCCAGCCGGAACACTCTTGTCTTATGCTCCAAGTGTCAGGGTGCCGCAACTGTCAGAGGACCGCACAAACATTCAAGATGGCGGGCTAAGGAGCCGATTAGGCTGATTTCCACGCGGTCCAAACGAGCGTGGGTAAAAACCAGACCGGGARCAAGAGGAAGTTATGAAGTACTATACCAAGTCAGCCACGTTAGCGTCGGCGATCATGATTTTTGCTGCAGGCTCCGCTAATGCCGCCTCGAATGGAGACCAATGCGCTGCTGAACTTAGCGCGCCAGTGGAATTCCGCATCTCCCACCAGAACTCGACCACCAGCCCAATCCACCCGCGCCTGCTCGATGTCGTGAAGGACGTGGATGCAGCAACCAAGGGCAAGATTAAGCTGACCGTTTTCCCCTCCGCTCAGCTCGGCGGTGAGATGCAGGCGCTGGAGCAGGCGTCCCTCGGACAGAACGTCATCTTCTACACAACCGCTGGCGCGCTCGCGACAGCTGGGGTGCCCGAGCTCAGCATCCTGAACGGTCCGTTCCTCACGGAGAGCCTCGCCTCGGCGCAGAGGCTCGCCAAATCGGATCTGGTGAAGGGATGGGAAGACAAGCTGGCCGACCAAGGAAATCTGCGGGTGGTTGCGCTCAACTGGTTCGACTCGCCGCGCTCGATCCTGTCCAACAAGGGCTATCCGCAGCCGAGCGACCTGTCTGGCATCAAGATGCGCGTACCGGAAGCGCCAGCTTACGTGCGGACCTTCACTCTCCTGAAGACGTCGCCTCTGCCTTTGCCGTTCTCGGAGCTGTATTTGGCTCTGCAGCAGGGGGTCGTCAACGCAGTTGAAGGCGGCATTCGCGGCATGGACGATGCAAAACTCATGGAAGTGGCCAAGACCGTCACGGTGACGAACCACTTTCGCGTGTTCTACGGCTTCGCCATGAGCTCGGACCGCTTCGATAAGCTCCCCGAGTCGTGCCAGAAGGTCATGACCGAGCAGTTCGCCGAGAAGGGAGACATCTACTCGGCTGGCATGGACAAGATCACCGAGGAGGCGATTGACTCCCTCAAGAATCGGGGCGTGACATTCGTGAACGCTGATATCTCGGCCTATAAGGAGGCGACACGCGGGTTCTACACGATGTTCCCCGAGTGGCCGAAGGGCCTGTTCGAACAGGTACAAGCCGCCCTCAAGTGAGATCCGCCATGGTCATGAATGTTATCGATCGCATCTGGCGGGTCATCGACGACGATTTTCCGGCTCTGCTGATGGCGATCATCACCGCGCTGATTTCGATTGATGTGTTCCTGCGGGATACCGCAGGAACACACATCCCGAACGGTGTCGAGATCGCGACTTACGCCTTCGTGTGGTGCGTGTTTCTCGGAGCGGCGGGCGCATCCCGCCGCCGCGACCACTTTCACGTCGATCTGGTGCAGAACAGCCTGACCGGGCGTCCTCGGGTTGTGTCATTCGTTCTCGTGGATCTGTTCTGCTGCGCGGTCGCAGCCATGATGACCGTGTCCTCGTGGCAGTACACCATGCGCAGCTGGCGTCGCGTGTCCGAAGGTCTCGAGATGCCGCTCGGATACTTCTATATGGTCTTCCCCGTCGCGTTCGCTCTGATGGCGCTTGCCCACGGACGCCATGCCTATCGTACCCTTTCCAGGCGAAACCTCCCATGAGTCTCCTGCTGACACTTGATCTGATCGGCATGGTTGCGCTGATGATCCTTGGCGTACCGGTCACGTTCGCTATCCTCGGAGCGGCGCTCGTCTATTACATGCTGCACCCCGACACCTCGACATTGGTGATGATGCAGCAGATTCAGACTGCTCTGAGGTCGTTTCCCCTTCTGGCGATTCCGTTCTTCATTCTTGCCGGCACCACCATGGCCCGGGGAGGCATCGCCGAAAGAATCGTTTCCTTCGCGGATGCAATGGTCGGCCATTGGCGAGGCGGACTCGCACAAGTCGGTGTTCTCAACAGCCTGATCATGGGCAGCATGACCGGCTCCGCGATCGCGGATGCCGCAGTGGACTCCAAGGTCCTCGTTCCGGAAATGCGCAAGCATGGCTACTCGCTGAGCTTCGCCTCCGTCATCTCGGCCGCATCATCGGTCATCGCTCCTGTTCTTCCGCCATCCACATCCATGATCATCTTCGGTTTGCTGGGTAGCGTGTCGGTTGCGAAGCTCTTTATGGGAGGCGTCGTTCCAGCCTTCATGATTGCCGCCGTTCTGATGGCGACCGTGGCGGTGATCTCTCACATGCGCGGCTACGTGCCGGTGAGAGCCAAGAGGCTTCCTGCTTCCGAAATTGCGAAGAGCTTCAAGCGGTGCTTCTGGGCTCTGATGATGCCGGTGCTGCTCCTGCTTGGCCTGAGAGCCGGGATCTTCACAATCACCGAACTGGCCGCCATGGCGGCCCTGTATACCCTAATCGTCAGCGGCCTGATCTACCGCACGATCAGCCTGCGTGACCTCGGTGTCCTGTTCAAGGAAACCGCACGTACCACATCGGCCGTGCTCATCATCATCGGCGCTTCGTCCGCTTTCTCCTACATTTTCGCAATCGAACAGGTGCCGGTTCACGTAATTGAGCTGCTGAGCTCGATCAGCAACAATCCCATCGTCATCATGCTCTGCCTCAACGTGGCCCTGCTGCTGATGGGCATGATCGTGGAGGGGGCCGCAATCATGATCCTTGCCGCTCCCATCCTTGTCAGTATTGCGAACCACTTCGGGATCGACCCGGTGCACATGGGCGTGATGGTCGTCGTGAACCTGACGATTGGAACGCTGACGCCGCCTGTCGGAGCGGTCCTGTACACGGTGTGCGCCATCACCGGCTGTCGTACGGGCGACTTCATCCGCGAGCTCCTGCCATTTCTCGCAGCACTCCTCGTCGTCCTCCTCGCGATCACGTTTTACGCGCCACTGATCCTGGCGCTCCCCAATTGGATGTATCAGTAATGCAAGCTACCAGTCCGTACATCTTCCCATTCCGGCCTTTCCGGCACCTCGATCGGTTCGCCGAGACGGTCCAGTTCACCGGCGACAGGACAGTGGACGAAGGTTACTTCAAGTCGATCGTTGAGGTTCTCGCACCCCGCCTCGACGTACCGGAAGGCGGAGTTCTGGAAGACCGCCTGCTGGACTTGTTCGTCGACCCTCGGGTCGTGTTCGGGGATCCGGACTTCATCCGGTCCCGGGCGGATGAATGGAGACAGGGATTCCGCAGCGCCATCACCAGAGGGATGCCAATGCTGTTCAGCATTCTCGGCTTCCCCTACAAGATGCCGGTTCCCTTGAAGACGAACCGGCGCTTGGCCGATTTCGGCGAGGTTGCAGCGCTGGCGCGGCTGAACCAGATCGGCAAGGCCATTGCCAGGGTGTACAGCCCCGGCGTCAAGATCCATGTCTTTACCGAGGGTCCGTTCAGCCAGCTGAATGGGATGCCGCGGGACTTAGCCGACCAGTATTTCGCCTCCCTTCAAGACATAGTGGACCGCTTCGGGTTGGGCGAGCACATCGTGCTTCAGGACCTGAGTCGGATCATCGACGAGCAGCCCGACTTCGACGATGCTTGGAAGCAGGTGACGGAGGAGATCCGCCAGCGCCGGGATCGTGGTGATCCGAAGACGCTGGATGCGATCCGCGATGCCTTGCCGGTGCGCTTCCACAACATTGCCAATCCAGGCGTTGGCGATGACGATCTCAGGCGTGCGTACCTCAACGAGGAGAGCGCTGCGCCGCTCCGCGCCGGCATTCAGGCTCGGGCCGAAGAGGGTGTGCTGCGCTACCGCGCCTTCCTTGAAGCACGAGACCGCATCAGCCTCCTTGAGCGCTATGCGCCGGGGGCCCTGGCCATGACCGTTTCACCGCGGCCCGGCAGGCTCGGGATTCGTCCTCTGCCGGCGCCGGCAGATGTGCTGCCCTATCATGGCGTTCCGGTTTGGAACCCGCAGGAGCGGATTCTGGAAATCGAGTACCTTTGGGACCTTACGCGCGGCAGCGGTCGCTATGAGCGCATCTATCTTGCTGGAGATCCTGAAAACAAACCCTTCCTCTATGTCCGGAGTTGATCGGTGAACACGTCAACTCTCGCCTTTGATTTCGGGGGCACGAAAATCGACGTTTGCCGCATGCGGAAGGATGGCTCCATTCTGCTCCGCGACAAGGTCCCGACGGCAAGCCTTGAGCCGGGATCTCCGGCGTTTCTCGGCCGAGCCTTCGATTTGATGGCTGAGTATGTCACTGATGGCGACGACAAGATCGGATTGAGCTGGAACGCTCCGGTTCATGAAGGCAAGCTCACGCAAAGCTCTCTTCTCGGTGGTCCGATCGCTGTGGATCTCAGTAGCATGCTGACCGATCGCTTCAAGCGTTCGGTTCAGGTCGAGAGCGATGTCCATGCCATGGCGCTGGGCGAGTACCGCTTCGGCGCGGGCCAATCGGGCTTGCCCTTCCTGCTGATCAACATGGGCTCGGGGGCTGGAATCGCCTATCACGACGGAACGCTCATGCGCGGATTCAGCGGCGGGGCAGGGCTCGTGTGCAACGAGTTGTTCGACGTGACGGAAATCAATGAGAAGGTGATTGTCGACCGTCTTCTGTCGGGTCGCGGCGTCGCGCATGTGTACCATCGGCTGACGGGCGCATCACTGACCGCTGCCGAGGTGACGGAGCGAGTCGAGAGTGATCCGGCAGCCACGAAAACGTTCGAGATCATCTCTGCGCATCTGGGGCGCTATCTCGTCACCATGTGCCGGATCTTCAATCCAAAGACTATTGTGTTCGCTGGGTCTGTCTCGCAGGCTTCGCGTCACTTCCTCCCGGAGGCAGCGCGCTACTCCAATGCCGTTCTCGAGCCAGCCTGCCGCCCGGCGAGCATCATGGTCTCGAACCTCGAGGCCCCGGCCTGCCGAGGCTTGGTCTAGGCCCGCGCCGCTCTCACGCAATCACTTTCGTTTTCTCACAGCCATTTACAGGAGTGCATCCCCATGGCTCAGGCAACAAGCCCCTATGTTTTTCCGTTCCGTCCGTTCAGGAGTTTGGACAAGACCGCGCCCGTGGCCGAATTCGCGCCAGCCCGGACGGTTGATCGGTCATTCTTCGAGCCGATGCTCGACGTCCTTGCGCCCGCCTTGTCGGTTCCCGCTGCAGATACGCTGGAGGACCGCCTCTTGGCCTTCTTTGCCCAACCGTCCGTCGTGTTCGGCGATCCGGATTGGATTCTTTCCCTTGCCGACCAGTGGAAGGCCGGCTTCCGCCACTTTATCGAGCGGAATGAGCCGATGCTCTTCACGATCCTGGGCTTCCCCTTCAAGGCCCCTGTGCCGTTGAAGACGCCTCGCATGCTCCCCGACTTCGGCGAAGTCGTCATGCTGAAGAGGCTGAACGAGATCGGACGTGCCATCGCGGCCGTCTATGCGCCCGGGGTGAAAATTCACGTCTTTGCCGAAGGTGCCTTCGCTCGCCTGAACGACATTCCGCAGGCTGACGCCGACAGGTATTTCGATGCCCTCGACAAGATGTCTCGGGACTTCGGCTACTCGGAACATGTCGTGCTGCACGATCTTCAGAGGGCCGTTGAGGAGCTGAACGGATTCGAGAAGGTGTGGGCTGAGGTGAGTGATGAGATCCGCCAGCGGCGGGATAGCGGCGACGAGAAGACGGTTGTCGCTCTGCGCGACGCTCTTCCCGTAACCTTTCATCTGATGCGCAACGAAGGTGTCGATGACGACACCCTGCGGCGTGCGTACCTGAATGACGGAAGTGCGGAGACCGTGCGCGCCGATATCCAGCGGCGTGCAGAGGAGAGCGTGGTTGGCTATCGCGGCTTCCTGGAAGCCCGCGACCGGGTCAGCATGCTCGAGCGCTACGCCCCGCGTGGTGTTGCGCTCACCGTGTCACCGCGTCCCGGCCGCATTGGCGTTCGTCCGCTTCCCGCGCCCTCGGATGTGCTGCCTTACCATGGTGTCCCGGTATGGTCGCTCAATGGCCGCACGCTGCGCATCGAGTACTACTGGGATCTGGTTCATGAGGCGGGCAAGTTCGAGCCAATCAAGCTTCAGGGGGATGTCGATCCGGCTGCCTTTCTGTACATCGAGCAGTAAAAGCCAGATCCTTTAGAGGCTGGTCGAGCCGGGCATCCTCACAGGTGTTCGGCTGCCTCCGGCTTCACAGGCCGAGATCGGTTACCGCGATAGCCTCAGTCGATCCGGTGATAGAGGTTCGCAAATGACACTATCCACGCGGTTCTGGAAATAAAACCAAAGACCCGCTTCGACGCATACCCGTCTTCTATTTTCCTATATGTTGAGACCCGATGCAGATTGTCACGGGAATCGTGCCCCTTGGCGTGGTGTAACTGACGGCGGTTCACCGCGATCACCGGCCAGGGCCCGGATGATCAGGTTGCCACGGCGGGCAAGCTGATCACCACATCATCGCTTATTGGGGCCATTGTTTCCAGTGTGAGATAGCGGGCACGTTGCACGGCCCATTCATCGTTTTGCTCCAGCAAAATCGCACCGACCAGCCGGGTGATCGCCGCCTCGTTCGGGAAGATCCCGACCACATCCGTGCGGCGCTTGAGTTCGCCATTGAGCCGCTCGAGCGGATTGGTTGAATGCCTCTTGGTCCGGTGCAGGGCCGGAAAGCTCATGTAAGCCAACACGTCCGTCTCGGCCTCGTCCATCAGGGCGGAAAGCTTCGGCAGCTTGGGTCGGAGCTGGTCAGCGATCTGGCGCCACTGCTGTTGAGCCGCCTCGGCCGTATTCTGGGCAAAGGCAGTGGCCATGAAGGCAGATACGACCCGCCGGCCGCTCTTGCCTGCATGCGCCAAGGCATTGCGCATGAAGTGCACGATCCGAACGCAATCGATGCATTGCGGTTTGGCACCAGGATTTCGTTCCCGTGGGTGGCGACCAGCAAGCCGCGCCGTTCCCGTTTGTCGGGGCCACCAGCGCGACAGTGGTAGGGTTCGTGGGGTCCACCCGAACGAGGTGTGCCCATGCCGCGAACCCAAGGCCCATCAGCGGCACGGGGCTGGACAATCCAGTCCATCTTCGTCCGCACGCCTGATGGCCCCGATCGTCTCTCCCGTGCCTACCGCCACCTGCTTCAGGCGACTGTGCCTGAACGGCAGGCGAGCGATCCCACCCGTTCTCACCCAATGACCGAAGGAGGAGCCCCATGCGCGCCGCCATCTATGCCCGTGTCTCCACCGAACGCCAGGAGCGCCAACAGACCATCGACAGCCAACTCGATGGACTGCGACGCTGGGCTGGAGCCGCCAACCACGACTTGAGCGACCTCCATGTGTTTCGGGACGAAGGATACAGCGGCTCGCGTCTCGACGGACCTGGGCTGGACGCCCTGCGCGATGCCGTTCGCGACGGGGAGATTGATGTCGTCGGCGTTCTCGCCCCCGACCGGCTGGCGCGCCGCTGTGCCTATCAGGTGCTGTTGCTCGAGGAATTCCGGCGAGCAGGATGCGCGGTGGAGTTTCTCAACCGCGCCATCTCCGATGATCCGGGAGACCAACTCCTGCTTCAAATCCAAGGAGCTGTCGCCGAATACGAGCGCGCTCTGCTGAGCGAGCGGTTTCGGCGTGGCAAGCTGCACAAGGCCCGAGCCGGCCAGTTCATCGGCGCTCGGGCGCCTTACGGCTATCGCTATCTGCCGCGCCATGAGGGGGGCCGCTGGCCAGCTCATCGTCGATGAGGCCGAGGCCGAGGTCGTGCGGATGCTCTACGGCTGGCTTGCCAAGGAGGCCTTGACCCTGCGTCAGATCCTCCGCCGGCTGAACTTCGGGCCATGGTTCCCACGCTGTGGCCGGCGGCCATGGTCGACCTCGACGGTCCACCACATCCTGTCCGATCCGGTCTATACCGGAACCGCGTACTCCAATCGTTATGAGTACCGGCCGGCCCGCAAACCGCGCATCCGCAAGCCCGGCTACGCGGGCATGGGGTATCGCGTCATCAGACCACGGGAGCAGTGGATCACCATCCCTGTGCCGCCGCTGGTCGACCAGGAGATCTGGGACCGGGCTCAGGCCCAGCTGGCGCGCAACGCGACCTTGTCGTTCCGGAACAACAAGAAGCATAACTATCTGCTGCGCTGCCTGCTGACTTGTGGCGAATGCGGCCTGGCAATGCACGGGGTGAGCCAGAAAAGGGCCAAGGGCGCGCTCCGCTACTATAAATGCGCCGGCAAGGACTGCATCGCGACAGCCCGCCCTGCGCTGTGCTCACGGGCTCACGTCAAGGCTGATGACCTGGAGAGAACGGTTTGGGACCATGTCCGTAGCCTCCTCGGCGATCCTGATCGGCTGCTTGCCCAATTCCAGGCGTTTGCCGATGAAGCGGGTCAGGCTGCGGCGCGTGGATCGGAGACCGAGCGCAAGCTTCGGAACCGTCTGGATGGGTTGGCGCGGAGCGACCGGCGCCTGCTGGATGCTTACCAGACGGAAGTGATCAGCCTGGAGGAACTGCAGGACCGCCGCCGGCAATTGGCCGACCAGTGTCATGCCCTGGACCTTCAACTCGAGCAGCAGCATCGCTTGTGCGACCAACGGAGCAAGGCTCAGGCGGTGATGACCGATCTGAGGGCGTTCTGCGAGCGGGTTGAGGTCCGGCTGGACGATGCCTCATTTGAGGACCGGCAGGCTCTCTTGCAACTGGTCATCGACCGCATCATCGTTCACGACGGCAGCTTGAAGATCCGTCATGTCATTCCCTTGCGCAGCCCTCCGCCGGGACGTGAGAGCACTGCTGACCCAGTTGCTCGATTGCGTTCGGATCGTATGCACCCGACAGCGCTGCCATGTGGCACAGAGCAGCTTGGACACGGCGGCCTTGATCCCCTCGTGCGCATCCGACACGACCAGCTTCACCCCGCGTAGGCCGCGCCGGGCAAGCTTGCGCAGAAACGCGGTCCAGAGCGGCTCGGCCTCCGACGGGCCGATGTCCAGGCCCAGCACCTCACGCCGGCCGTCGGTGTTGACACCCACCGCCACAATGACGGCGACCGACACGATGCGGCCGTTCTGGCGCACCTTCACGTATGTGGCATCGATCCACAGATAGGGCCATTCGCCCTCGATCGGCCGCTCCAGGAAGGCGTTGACGCGCTCATCGATCTCCGCGCACAGGCGCGAGACCGGGCTCTTTGAGATGCCGGTCATGCCGAGCGCTTTGACCAGATCGTCGACCGAGCGGGTGGAGATGCCCTGAATGTAGACCTCCTGGATCACGGCGGTGAGCGCCTTCTCGGCCATGCGGCGCGGCTCGAGAAAGCCCGGGAAGCACGAGCCGGTGCGCAGCTTCGGGATGCGCAGTTCGACCGTACCCGCACGGGTGTGCCAGTCGCGCTCGCGGTAGCCGTTGCGCTGGGCCAGGCGTTCGGAGCTCTTCACGCCATAGCCAGCCTCCGCGAGAGCGCTGACCTCCAACTCCATCAGGCGCTCGGCCGCATATCCGATCATCTCGCGCAGCAGATCGGCATCCGGGGTCTTCTCGACCAGGCTCTTGAGGTCCATCATGGGATTGGTCATCGGGGGTTCTCTCGATTGCAGGTGGATGTCGCAACCCAACCCTAACCGGAAATCGCCGATGACCACCCGTCCAGCGCCCGGCCCGCTACGGCGCTCATGGGCGCGCGGGCCGACCACTGTGCTCCCGTCGAGCTACTCCTCCGGCACCGCGAAAGAAGGGGTGCCTCTACCGCCCTTTGCAAGTGCAGGTCGTCGTTACTTGCAGTGACCACTGCGCCGTCTCTCACGGCGAAAACAGGGGTTCGAGTCCCCTTGGGAGCGCCAAAGGTTTCAAGGGCTTAGCTGGGAATCTCAGCGGTCCTGAATACCTTTCTCCAAAAATCTCAAAAACAATCAGCACACCTCGCGCACGATCTTATGGGTCCCGGACCCAAGTATTGTTCGGCATGATGGCCTCGCATGCTGCGGTGTGGAGCAGGTCGGACAGTCGGAACGCCTGGGGCCCTCGAGTCTGCGGATGTGGTATCCCAATCCAGGAGCCAGCGCCTCCAACCGGGTATCAAACAAGGATATAACGATGTTCCGTAGGACTTGTAGTCTAAGGAGACTTTGATTTACGCCAGCCCGTCCTTGGTCGGCGGGTCGCTTCGGTGCCTTGTCCGTAATACATATTTTTTGCCCTCCTTCTCCTTAGGGTTTCTCCTCCTGGTCGAGTTAAGCTCACGCCTCCCGATACAGTTTACGTCATAACCCTGCAGCGCTATTGCAGTGCCAAGTGACGGGGTATCCAGAATGAAATTACAATTGAGCACTGTGAGAAGATGGCTGTTCCGGTCCAAAATCGACGATCTCGCTATGGCCTACGCCGCCGCGCGCAAGGCCTCGGACGATGAGCGCGTGAGTTTGGAAGCCCGGTGGAAAACCTTTCAGGCGGACGTCGCGGCAGGCAAAGCCGAAATGGTCGAGGAATACGAGGACGGCCAGCTAGTGTACGACCACGGCGAGCACTTCGGGGAACTTGATAGCGAGGTCGAAACTGCGCTTTCGCTGGTTCGGCAGGCCTTTGTGATCTCGTTGCACCACCTGTGGGAGCGGGAGATCAACAGCTATATGAAAACTAAGCGTTATGTTCAGGAGGCTGCGTTTGCCGCCCTAGCCGCCGAAGGCCTGAACGTGGAGGTGGTTGAGCTGGATCGCCTGCAGCTCACCTGCAACGTCGCCAAGCACAGCTCCGGTAACTCGGCCACCAAGCTTTTCAAGAAGCATCCTACGATGTTTAACGTCGACAGCGTCCATAAAGAGCCGGGGTACGCGAATCTCATTGTCACCGACGCAGATCTCGAAAGCTTCTTTGAAGCGGTTCGGAAATCTGGCTTCCAGCCTTCGTTAGGTTAACGATCAGCGTTCTAAGAGTCCGTCTCGTAAATCATGAGTTCCGTCCCAAGCGGCGGACGAGGAGCATGATCGAAGCGGCATCAAGGAAGTCACGGGCTGACATGAGCGTCGCCTCCGGATCGTTCCTGAGCCGGCGATTGCGGCTGATCTAGGCGAAGAACCGCTTCACCACCGAGCGGTGAGGATGCATCGCAAATCCTACCTGATCGGGTGACATTTGGCGACCTCGATCGTCATCGAGGTCGCCTGAACTGGTGCCTCTGCTATTGAAGTTGCAACTTCGGCAATCCGCGAC
>NZ_JBFUMH010000058.1:0-30277 GCF_054049475.1 Microvirga sp. P5_D2
CCCTCTATCCCTACGGACACGGCGGAGAAGTGTGTACCGGTCGAATTCTCATTTCTACGTTGAGCATCAGACGCCGCTTGCCGAGGTCTCGGATTCAATTCCTTATATACGATCGCAAATTGTGCCACACGGCGCGATCAGTCCTGAACCGTCTAGCCTGCGACCATGAAAATACTCTTATAGGAGGCGAAGGAGGTTTGTGCGCATCTATGACTCTGCTTCTCTCTCGAGCGGAGCCAACCTTATCCTCGCTGGGGAGCATAGACTATCGGGTTAGGTACCTCGACTCAGTGCGACTTCTTCCTGCGTTTTGTCCGGCAACGTGTCTCCGACCTTAATTCAGTCAGCAACGCTTCCGCCTCTTGTCGATTCCACACAGCTCTACCACGGCTCATTGTGCGGTACGGCTTCAATCTCGTACGGAAAAAGCGCCGAACACTGCGGACATCGACCCTAGCAGCGTGCGCTATCTCACCGGTCAATATGTAACGGCGACCGAACTCCTCGACGCTTGCGCGCAACGGACGGCGAAGGCCATTCGATAACCTAACGAACTCAATCATCCCTTGATTGAGCAATGAATTAATCATTTCTGGACCTGCGTTGAGATACTCACAAGCTGAGATTGTCGTTATAATTGACAATTCTGTCGACCCGCCCAGATCCTTGGATGCCGCTGAAGCGAGCATTTCCTCTACTGAACCCTTCCTCACAAGGATTCTCTCAACTAAAACGGCGCCTGAATCAAGTACGCCTTCCACCCTGATGGATCGGGCAAGAACAGCCGCAATAGCAGGAATCCAAGGCTTCGGAACTTGTCTCATGCCCTTGACGCATTCCGCAAGGGGAATGCAGCCGCGGGGCCGAACGGGCACTAACGGCCCAAGACTGATCAACTTGTGACAGAACGTTTCCGTCTCCGACCGGCGGAACCAAGTTCCACGTCCAGCCATCACCACCGCAGGTCCACTCCCCAACCTGAGTTCCCCCATCTTTGCAAGTGTCACCAAGGCATGTTCCGGGAGCCCGGTCTTTGCAGTTACATCCCGCCGTTCTTCAAGGCCATTTCGCTCTTCGTTCCAAGCCAGGACTTGGTCTGCCTTCAAGAATACAGGCGATCTCATATTGTTTGGTGCGCGCAAGACCTCAAGCTCAGGTACACCCAAGAGGCGCGTCAAGACACATGGGTGTATGTTGCAGCGGTCGGCTGTCTGCCGAAGCGTAAGAAACCCAGCATGCTCGCCACGGGATCGACGATCGGGGCCACGCATCACAATATCGGTAGTCGATGCATAGTAGTTCCGTATCGCATCATCGAGGAGCGCACGAACTTGAGGTGGATTGGCTCTATTGAACCTGAACTTGAACAGTGGGCCAATGTCCCTAAAGACGCCATACACCCCCGTGCGCCTGACCTGATCTGAGCGCAATCGATCGCAAAGCGAGTAAAACGATCCGGGCCAGCCCAGTACTACTCGTGCCCCTCTCGCAAGATCTGATGCATTCCATCCCGTGAAATCGTTCGCTTTCACCGTACGCCGAGAGAAGCCACCAAGTACCTCATCCTTCACGAGGTAAGAAAAGCGGATGCAAAGGTCCAAAAGATCGGTGTTGCTCCAGTCCGACAAGCATTCAGGAACCAAGCAACGAACTGCTGCGCGGACCTCTGGGTCTGGGTCTACGAGGCCGGAAGCGAACGCGCAAGGTTCTTGATCCTCCTCTGCGACGCGTTCAGCCGAGAAGTCACGGAGATCGGCTCCGCAATGCTCGCACAACTCCGGCATGTGAGGATGGCGCCAACCCAGATAGCGTCCACATGCGGGATTTTGGCACCGATCGACGAGACAGCCCATTGTCTCCCGATCGAACGGGAAGGGGCGAAGCTCCCACATCGCGCGGTGATAAGGTCTTAATGCCAGGGCAGCCGGTGATACTCGCCGGCGGCGGCTTTCTCGGTATGACGCGGGAACGGGTATGCCGAAGAACTGGATAAAGGGTGTCTCTCTCCCCTCGAATTCGGTGCTTCGGTACATTCGCCTCTCAACCTCCTCAACGGGGATGTCCAGAAGTCGGGCAAGATCCGGAGCGCGATGCTGGTGGACGATGGGCAACGTCTCCGGTCGCAACGTGTCGATCCGAGCGAGTGTTACGGATCGCTTGCGCCTAGGCACCATATGACGGGCGCACACGTGCGCGAAATGCCCCAGCAGGCTTTCGTCCCGTTCGGGTCGCAGGGGAAACGGAAATGGCTTGATCGGATCGTCGGGTCCGCTCCCAGCGCCGTCCCTGGGAGTAAGCGCAGAAAGGTGGACTTCAACCCAATCGGGCATTTACTGCCTCCGGATAAGTTTGCTGGGACCATTCCTAAATGGATTGGTTTTGCAGACCCCAAGCGGGATAGCCCATCCCGCCGTGGCGTTTGCGAGATCTTCCCGAGTGATTATCTCGCGCTCGGTCTCAGGATGAGCCGCGACCCGGCGCACCATCGGCTCGATCGCATGTCGCACGAGCTTCGAGATCACTCCCGTATTCGAGCCGGTCACGCCCTCCCACGTTTCCATCGATATCTCCGCGAAGCATGCCGGGAGATCGTCCGCTAAAAGTCCGGATTCGCCCTTTGTGATACCCTTACGCGCGCAGGCGTCGTCGAGCTTGCCAATATATCCAAGTATCAATGTTGCTCCCTCATCGGTGGATAAGTCGGCAGGGTAGATCAGGATTGGCGGGCGACATCGATTGCGGATCTCCCGAGACAAACAGAATGATGCCAGCAATTCCTCGGTGCCCATTGCGATGATTGCGAACTGGGCGCGGTTGGTGATCGACTTGAGCGTCCGCAGCAAATAGACCGTATGCTTGCTGGCGCTCTCGTCCTGGTTCACGATATTGTGCATCTCATCAATGAACATGATGTCCGTCGGGCGGAGCGTTGCAAAGTGTTCCATTCTGGTGCGCTTTTCCTCCGGTGTTCCGACTTCGGGAAAGTTGCATCCAAACCCCTTGAGGAGATCCGAGAAGAAAGTTCTGACCAACGTGTCAGGACGTAGTTCGGTGTAGATCGCCGGGACGGTCCTGTCTGTATGGCCTTCGCGGCGGCGGACACCCTCGACGAAAGTCTGCGCGTTCGTCGTCTTTCCCATTCCGGACTGGGCAATCACCGGCTGGATCAACGCGGGATATTTGGCGAGCCCCTCCCCGGTCGTATCCCCACGCTTGCGCAGATAAAATCTCGCCTTCATGACCTCGTCCCGCATCATCTCGAACGTCCGGTGCGCCTCAACGAGCCGAGGGTGCATGAAGCAGATAGTCTCGAAAGTAGCCTGAAGTTCTCCGATGTGGCGGAGCAGTTCACGCTCCTCCGGTTGCATGATCACATTATCGATATCGATGTCGAGAAAGTCCATTCGGGTTCCCCTCTCTTATGCTCCACCTGAGCGTCCACCGCGATTAGACACAAGACTATCGGGTCCCTTCGTGCCATCGGGTGCCGGCTCCAAAACCTGCGTATTCTCTGGAGTTGCTATTGYTCTGCTTCCCCACCCGGGACCAAGATTGTTCATGAAAGCCTTGGGATCTGGGACCTTCAGTAAGGTGTCCCAATTCTGATGCGGACGCTGGGCCGGGCTATCGTGCTTGTCTGGGTCGGGCTGATCACATTGCTTAGCCTTGATCGCAGCCTGCACCTTCTTATGCCGTATCGCCGCCTTTTGTGCCTGTGCTGCCTTCTTGCTGAGGTGCTGTTTGGGCGGACGGCCCCGGTCTTCCCGCTGGCGATCAAGATCGACTGGAAGGGCCAATAGGCGAGCACGTCCGTCAACGGATGACGGAACTTCCTCGAACTTGACGATATCTCCCTGGGGCATACCCGGGTCGGCGAGTTTTTCGCGTAGACGATGCTGGTTCAAACGCGCCTCGACCTGACGCTCGGGGACAGCCTTCTCCATCATCCTGCAAAGTTCATTGCGCGTGCGGGCCCGGTCAGCGGGCGAATGGAACGCCTCGTTCGCGGCCTTGTTGGCGGCCTTCATGGCCTCATAGACGTCCTCTGGCAGATCCCGCACGTATTCAGCATGATCGGCCGCAGCTTTGATTGTCACAAACCGGTTGCGCCCTTCGACGTATAGATTGAAGTGGTCGATGTTCTCTGGGTCGATCGTGCCCCACAGGCCGCTGGCCTTCGCACTCCCGGCCTTCCGCTGGCTGCGGATTGGCTCACCACGCGCCAGTTCCGGAAGGAGCCAGTTCACGATCGATTGATCGTGATAGCGGACGCCGTTGCAGACGAGCCCGGCCTTGTCGAGGGTGATTTCTTTCTTAACGCGTCCCAAAGCTGCCTTGAGGTGGGCGATGTTATCGATCACCGGGATATGGCGTCCCTCCGTATCCTCACGCCAAGCCTGGAGTGGCGCCTTGCCGATCGCAGGATGAGGCTCCATCTGGTACACGTCGCAGATTGCCTTGAGAAGATTGGCCTCGAATTCCTCGGTCGATGCTGTCTTCGTCTTGGACGGGTTATAACCCCAACGCCGCAATATGTGGGCAGGCAGTGGCACGCTCCCCGCCGACCGGTGAAAGCACATCTTATTGATGGTGTCGAAGATCCTCTCACCGATCGCCTTGGCCTGGGGGTTTCTCTTGCGCGGCCATTCTACGCCCGTTCCTATCAACTTCATCCCCTGTCGGAATGACGGTCCCTTGTGCGCCCATTCATGGTCTACGACGACGCGGGTTGCCTTTCCGTACGCCTCCATGCCGTTTTCGAGATGGGCGAACTTGTCCTTGATCCAGTTCTTGGGCTGGTTGATGCGCTTGACGAGCTCGGCGGCGGTTGACGTGCACGGCCGTCGGTAGGTTACGAAGTATGCCAGGATGACGCGGGTGAAGACATCGATCGCCAAGGTTACCCAGGGGCGGCCCCGAACCCATTTTCGTAACGGGTCGTAAATCACCCAAGCGTCTGACTTGGTGTGATCGAAAATGACGATCTCGAGCGGCTTCGTGGCGATCAGGCCTTCGCCGACAGCATGCCATCTCTCCACCGCCCTCGCCCCGCCCCATTTGGTCGTCCAGGTATCGATGCTCTCCAGTTCCTTAATCTTCCTGCGGATTGCGGTATCGCTCGGGCGCTGGCGCTTTCGAGCCTTCCTATTGGTCCGTTTCCGCCGGGCATCGAGATAGTCAAAGACCACATTGATGCGGTTGACTGCCTGCTCGGGCGTGCGGGTGTCGAGCGACCAGTACCAAAGCGCCGCGGTTTTCAGGGCCTTGTGGTATCCGCCGTCCCGGCGTGGCGCCCGCTTTCCCTTCCCTCTCCGATCGATCATTTCCTCGGGCGGGCGGTGTCCCAGGACGCCACGTTCACGCGCCCAGCGCGCGACCGATACGCCACCCGGAATCCAGTAGCTGTACTTCCTGAAATCCGGGCGCTGCGCCACTTTCCGGACCCAGCGGTCCATGGCAGCCTTGCTTTGCGCCGTGTGCTCCGGCTCGGCGTCCCAAGCGTCCAGGTAGGCCTTCCTGACGGCCTCGTCCGACTTCATCGGACCCGGCCTCGGGTCCTCGCGTCCCGCTTTGCGGGCACGGTGGCCTTTGCCGTCGAACGGGAGCCGGCGTAATCGTCCCTCCTCGTGCGCCTTCTCGATCGCCTCCCACGACGTCGGCGGTAGTTCAAGACGGTTAGTCCCTTCATGACGTAACACGTACGTTCTTTCTCCAGGGCGCAACTCCTCGACCCTCCAGGTGTCGGAGGCGCGCCCATCCTCACTTGCTAACTCAATTCGGTCACCTGCTTCGAGAATGTGAAAACGCGTCATGGCTTACCTCGCCCGGGGGTTCTCAGGTTGTTCAATCTTCCTGTGAAGCGGCCTATGGCCCGGCCGTGATGACGCGAGTGTCTGGGGAACGAGGGTGACGATGTTGTCGAAGCAGAAGGGCAGGCGTAAGTCGATCTCGACGATGCGTCGCACCATCATTGCCTTTAACAAGGCGAACCCGCGTTGCCACCCACCCAGCGTCTTGGCGGCCGCACCGAGTGTCGTTGCTCCGCCAACGGCTTCTATGTGCGATCGCACGGCAAGCACATCAGCCAAGGGCACTGCGAGCTTCCCGTCGTCGTGCATATCCCGTATGTTCCGAAAGACGACTTTCGGCAGGTGAATGTCATCTTCCTCAAGGATCTTGAACGTCCAGCCGAGCCCCTCGCAAACATAGCGCGCGAGGTCCAGTTTAAGCTCGTAGCGTGGATCTCTCGCTATTTCCTTCCTGTGTTTCTTGATCTCGGTAATCTGAACACTTCCATCGGCTCGATCCTCATAGACATCCGGGATGTACTCATACGTTTCGTCATCGACGGCGATCTCGATCCTGAGCGGCTGGGCAAGAAACCACACGACGGCCGTATCGGCTTCGCAAACCCACATGTGGTCTCGCTCCAACGGACTCTCCCATGGCAGGCTCCAGCCCGACTTGACAGATGGATACTCCCCAGTCCAAACCGTGTTGCGCAGTCCGATGATCGTCCGGATTGGGCCACCGTCATCGGAGACGTAGATCGTGGCAAGTTGCCGAAGCATCGAGTTCCAGCTCGTAGGACGGTATTGAGACATGACATCCCTCATTCACGTCGCTGTACAGGCGGAGTATCCGCGAAGAGCGAGCGCGACCTCCACCCATGTCCACGTCCGAGTCGGCTAGCGTCGCGTCGGTCGTGGCAGCAAGGGGTTGATCAGGGAGCGTGCGCGGTGCCTTGCATCGGACTTAGCAAGATCGCGAAGGAGCGACTGTGTGTCGTATTCTGATAGCGTCTTTGGGCCGAGCCATGTATCTGCCGTAAGCCAAGCAGATGATGCGTTGTTGGGCGACGCCATGGTGCAGCTTTCCGGGTTCATCGTCGGATAGCCCACACTGTCGATGGGTGAAATTCGGACGGCTCCTATTGTCCTCATGATTGGGTCTATTCGCGCTTCCACACATGGTCGAAACACTCGCTTCCCAACTCGAAGCAGGAAATCGCACGTTTCTGTAGCGATTTCGCCCTGAAGCACTTGGACTCTTCTGCTCGCGATCTTCACCTTTGGACCGTTGTCCACATCCCACTTCCTATACTTTCTGCCAAGTCGCGACCTGCGGGCCGACAAAGCGGCTTCTAGGCAGCACGTGCTTCCATCACCGGGGTTATCGCATCGTTTCTGTTTAGCCGTTGCTAAGAAGCCGCCCGAAGTCATTCGATCGATATGGGGCATGAAAGAGCTCCTGTATATATATTCGGGTAAGTAGGCCGGAACTTCACACGGTTTTCGTATTGCCTGTCGCCTAGGTCTCCGTACTCAAGTTTCCAAAGCAACTGCACAGTGTTGTGCAAATAAGGACCCCGTGGCCTGACTGGGCGCCTGACCACAACTCTTGCATCGCTGTATGCGTGGGCTATTCCTCGGTATCGAAAGCGCCGGTGTAGGTTATAGCGACTCCTCTGTTCGCAGCGCCCAGTGTACGGCGCGTAGTCAGYGGCCTACCGGCGGTCTATCTGTGCAACCCTGCTTTGAACTACATGCGTAAATAGTAGGACATGATCCTCGCTCTTTGAGAAGGAAGAGCTTAAACCTAAAGTTCGCATTGGCTACTTCTGGATTAAATTCCTGTACCCGCTATATGACCTTGGCAGTATGTTCGTAGGCTTGGCCATGGCTAGATTCGGTCTCGCGGAGTCCTTCGGATTTGTTACGCGTGCAATCCTTGCTTTAGGAATGACAGCCTACGGGAATCCCCCAAGGGCTTCGGGAGTCCTTATGCCTATATTCGGTGATCAAGAGCCTCGCCAGTGGTTATTGACACTAAATAAAGTTGCGTAATATGCCGCGAGATGCGGCGCAATGCCGCGCTCAACGGCAGATGAAGCGCACCTTCATAAACAGGTGAAGCTCGTCGATCAGATGACGGCAACTAATGAGAACAGCTTAACGAACCGATACTTGGCATTAGATCCCTTTGGCGACACTTGTTGATCCGGTGCACCCGTAGTGTTCCTGATGAGCTGCGCTGGAAACGGAATGGAAAGGAAATCACGACTCCCCCGGCGTCTTCCTGTGATGATCGATCCACGGGGAAAGTAGGGAAGCGGCAATGATCGCGAGCACGATGCGAAGCACCGCCGAATAAGGTGGCCTAATAGACCTTATCACTCCGCACCGTGGCTACTTGCACAATCAAGAACGGCATCCCGCCGCCCTACCCGAAGGGCTTCCAATGGCGTGTCGTCATCCAGTGCACTGTCCGGTGTCAGAAGCCATTCCAGCCGCATGCAGGGGGCCTTGATCGGCATGACGGACAGGRTCTCGCGCACATTCAGCACGGTCATCGCGTTCTTCAACTGGAACGCCGGGTAGACCGTCCGGCCATCCACATCAAGGGCGATCAGGTCTCCTGCCTCGGTGTGTCGCCGCAGCTCGGTCAGGCTCATGTCGAGCCAGTCGGTCACCAATTCCTCTTCCTACACGCCACCGGCCTTCCGGATCAGCCACCGCTTGAGTTCATCGACGTCGGGAGGCTGAACTGCATCGGTGCCTTTGTCCGGCCACAGCGACAACGTCGGTGGCGCCTCCCCGGTCAGGAACCGTACGATCGCCCGGCCGTGCCACAAGGCAGTATCGACGGACGACTCGAGGCGTTCCGGCCGGGGATGGCCCGACAGTGGCACGAACGCACCGTCGGCGGCTAGCGCGGCCAGCCAGCCCAGCGCGGCCCAGGCGAGCGTGAAATCCACCAATTTCGGCTCCGGCGACGTCTCGGCGGACGCCGCAAGGACTGTTGCCGCATTGCAGGCGAGTGTGATCATGCTCGCATGCTGCCCGAGGGCTGCTCGGTAGACGCTGCACCGCAGCCTTCCCTCATGGTCATCCTCGGGCAGCGCGAGCATTATCATGTCGATGCGCTGGGCTAGCTTTGCACCGACAACGTCGGAGTCTTCCAAGTCGTTGAGCAGCCCCTGAAACGGGAGGAGTGCCCAGCGCTCAGGTGATTCTAGCCGCTCAAGGCGGGCGATCTCGCCCTTTATCCAGGTAAGACGTCCTGACGGATGCTGTCCTCAAAGAAGGGCATGAGGCGCAGCAGTTCGTCGGGGGACAGGAGCGCCCGTCCGATCAGGATGTGACCCTGACGGGTGTTGTAGGCACGGATTTCAGCCGTTCGGACCGTCATGAGCCGTCCCTCCGCAGACGCATACGCAAAAAATCGACGAGCGTTTGCCCGTGGTGTCGTGCGGTGTGTGCTGGCGCGTCGCAGCGGATGGGTCTCGGTTGCCCCACCAGTGCAGGGTCACCTGCCGCCACCTCGGCCAGCCAGCCCAGCGCGGTGGCGATCAGTTGATAGTCGGCTTCGGCCGGCGATCGGGCCTCGGCTGAAACCAAGGCAAGTGAGACTGCCGTGCTCGCAACGTCGACTTTGGCCTCCCTCACCCCGAGCGCCGCCCGGTAATAGCTGCACCGAAGCCACCCCTCGTGATAGGCCGTGGGGAATGCGAGCATCAGACGATCAACGATCGGACGCAAATGCCACTGGGTTGAGGCTCGATTGCTTGCCACCTGTCGCAAGTGCTGAGCGTGATGGATGATCGACGCTTCGCAGTCATTCCAGTCATCGGGTTTGTATCCGTCACGTTCGATGCCCCCTAGCAAGCGCCCGGCGTAGTGGCGCATGTCCTCGTGGAGGCTATCCTTGAAGAAGGGCATCCCGCGCAGGAGTTCGATGGCCTCGGGCCATCCTCGTCCCGCGAGAATGTCCCTCATCCGTTCCGGAGGATCGTTCGCTTGCGGCGCAACGGCAGCCGGATGTCGGACATGGCCACCGGCTTCCACGCGTGTGGCCTGGCGATCGGTACCCGTGCCGGCATTCACGTCAGCCGGCCCGCCGGGCGTCCGTCGGCTTTCCTCATCCGTCGGGAGCGGATGTGCCCTGAGCCTGCTCAGATACACCCGGCAGCGGCGGTGCTCGGTGAGCGCCCAAGGCGGTAGGGCATCCACCACTTGGCGAACGAGCCCGACCAAGTGCTGATCAGCCGTGAGGCGATCCCTCGCGCCTTCCCGCAACGAACGGAGGGCGGCGGGATACCCCGAGCGGTCCCAGCCCGTGTCCGGCTCCTCCGTCTCTCGCCGCAACATGCGCTCTGCCCAGATGCACATATCGGCACGGATGCTGTCCCAGTAGAAGGGGAATCCGGCTTCGAGTTCCGCGCCTTTCGGGAACCTTCGCCCCGCACGGATGTCCGAAATAATCCTGCTGTTCATGGAGCCTCCCTTACGACACCCAAGGCCTGTTCCTCGTAAGCCGCCGCGTCAGGTCGGCTGGGACGCTGCCGGCGCGACAGCGTCGAGCGCATCGACAGGCCTCGGACGCGATCCGGATGCCGGACGTGCGGATCACGCGTCCCGCCCCGGGGATCGGCGAATGCCCCAAGTCCGCGGCGACAGGCACGCCATCGGGAACCCCGCTTTCCTCCGGAAGTCCGTGACTGGGCCATGCATCCGTCCTCCATGCGCACGGATTGAGGTCAGTGCCGCACGTCCCTGCTCGCCAGAACCACCTCAATCACGCTTCGCAGCTTGCGCAATGAACCGCCCGGCCATGCCTTCGCCACGGCTTCGATCTCGATCCCGTCCAGCGGGCTGCCCCAGCGGGGATCCAGTCCTTGCTCGGCAAGGAGTTCCGCGAGGATCTGACGGCTGAGTGTCGCGAGGTGGTCCCGTCCGGGTTCGGGAAAGGGGATGACTCGGCAGCGGTCCCGGAGCGGGGCCGAAAGTCCCTCGAGAGAGTTCGCCGTCATCAGCCATGTGACATGGGAGAGGTCACACGGCGCTTGGACATAGGGATCGTGAAAGCGCGACGCCGTCTCCCGTTCCAGGAACGCGAGCAGTGCGTCATGGGCCTGACCGTTGTGACGGGAAGTCCCGACCTTCTCGATCTCGTCCAGGATCGCACCGGGTCCTGCGACCTTGTAGCGGAGAATAAGGGCAACTGGCAGGGACGGCTCGCCCGTCGACCATCGCCGTGGGGTACCCGCGAATGTTCCGTCTGAAACACCTCCGCATGGGATCATGTCGTGTGGCAGGTCGAGTACTGTCAGAAGTCGGTTCGCGAAGCGGGACTTTCCGCATCCAGGAGAGCCGACAAGGATGGTCGGGCGGATCTGGACATGGGATCGGAGCGCGACGTCCCGGAGAATGGAGTCGATTGCGGCCGTCGCATACGGGAACTCTGCCCTCAATGTTGCGCGTGCCGCCTTGAGGTCAGGCGGCGGTACCAGGGGCAGAGCCTTTCCGGTGAGCCCCTCGAGCTCCTTCGTGACCTTCTTCCCTTCCCCCGTATTCGCATTGCCGATCTGGCTGAAAATGACCACCGAGGGCACCACGGCAGCTCCCGGGCACCCCATCGGGATCGAGACGTTCGGGGTCTTTACGGTTTCGCTCGCCGCCAGCTTTCCGCGTGCAGTCTCCTCGTCGACAATTGCGGCGAGCAGAGCCTCTTGAGTTTGGTGTTCCACAAGCTCGACGAGCAATCCCCCATAATGGTCAACCATGATCGCTGGCTCGGCCCGGCATGCTACTCGGCTCTCACGCCCGAGATAGGCATACTCAGGATCGGACGTTGCGAAGAAGAGCCAACCCAGTGCGGCCTTGACCATCGTAAGGGCCGTCGCCGGCTCCCTCGAGTATGACTGCATCGCAAGAGCCATGAGGACGGCATCGCGGGCGAGTGCGAGCGCGGCGCGAGGATCACAAAGGTGCGCGAGATAGATCCGGCACCGCAGTCGCCAGGACCGGACACCATCTGGAAGACTGGCCGTGGCCTCTTCAAGGATGTCCATCAGTGCCCTGACCTCATCTGCGCCCGGACTGACGGTGGCTTCACGGCCAGCCGGCAGAGGCGCACCAGCTCCTTCTAACGCCCGGGCACCTCCTCCGGCGGGATCTCGACGCCAAGATCGCCGCGGGCGACCATGACCGCGTCGGACAGGCGGACGATGTCCTCGATGTGGTCAAGCGCCGAAGGCTTCTCAATCTTCGCCAAAAGGCCGGCCCGCTCGCCGATCAGAGCGCGCGCCTCGAGCATGTCGGATGGCCGCTGAACGAACGACAAGGCAATCCAGTCGACGCCGAGCTCAAGCCCGAAGGCGAGATCGGACCGGTCCTTTGCAGTCAAAGGTGACAGGTTCAGCACCGTGCCCGGCAGGTTGACGCCCTTGCGGTTGCTGATTTTGCCAGCCGTGACGACCCTGGCCTCGATGGAGTCGTTGCCGAGTCCCGTCACCTTGACCCGAACGCGGCCGTCATCGATCAGCAGGTCCTGCCCCGGGAGGATCGCTGCGAAGATCTCCGGATGTGGAAGCGGGATCGAGGTCCCATCGCCGTCCTTGCCCTCGAGGACGAACCGGATTGCCTCGCCCTCGGACAGGGCCAATGCGCCGTCCTTGAGCGTGCCGATCCGGATCTTCGGTCCTTGCAGATCCTGGAGGATGCCGATGGGTCGTCCGATATCCTTCTCAAGCGCCCGGATGGCGGCGTGGACGGCGGCATGATCCTGATGGGTCCCGTGGCTGAAGTTCAGCCGGAAGGTGTCGACCCCAGCGAGGAAGAGCTCCCGCAGCTTGTCCGGCGATGCGCTCGCCGGTCCGACGGTCGCGACGATCTTGGCATGGCGTTGTCGGCGCATGGTTCAGCCGGCGTTGATCGCCGCCTCCTGGGTGATGAGTATCGCGCGGAAGTCATTGACGTTCGTGAGGGTCGGCCCGGTCACGATGCCGTCGCCGAGCGCCTCGAAGAAGCCGTGGCCGTCGTTGTCGGCAAGGCTCCCCTTGACGCCGATGCCCTTGGCCCCGGCACGGGCGATGCTGTCCGGCCTGAGGTAGGCCCCGGCGATCTCCTCAAGGCCATCAACGCCATCGGTATCCCCCGCGAGGGCATGGATACCAGGGTGGCCGTCGAGGGTTGCGGCAAGCGAGAGCAGGAACTCGACGTTGCGCCCGCCGCGCCCCTGCCCCCGCACCGTCACCGTCGACTCGCCGCCGGACAGGAGCACGCATGGTGGGGTGAAGGGCTGGCCTCTTCGCGCCGTTTGCAGCGCAATGCCACCCATGACCTTCCCGACATCCCGGGCTTCCCCCTCGATGGCATCCCCAAGGATATGCGAGGCAAGACCATGTTGGGCCGACACCCTGGCCGCAGCCTCCAGGGCCATCTGGGGCGTGGCGATCATCCGGATGTCGACTTTCGCGAGGCGCTCGTCCCCCGGCTTGATCGTCTCGCCCCGACCGCTGGTGAGGACCTCCAGAACGGCAGGTGCCGGCTTGATCCCGTAGCGGTCCAGGATCTCGAGCGCATCCGCACAGGTGGTGGGATCCGGCACGGTCGGACCGGAGGCGATGTTGATCGGGTCGTCACCAGGAACGTCGGAGATCAGGAGCGTAACAACCTTTGCGGGGTGGCACGCCGCTGCCAGCCGGCCGCCCTTTATGGCGGAGAGATGCCGGCGGACACAGTTCATCTCGCCAATCGTCGCCCCCGAGCGCAGCAGCGCCTTGTTCACCTCCTGCTTGTCCTCGAGCGTCAGGCCCTCGATCGGTAGCGCAAGGAGTGCCGAGCCGCCGCCCGAGATCAGGCACAGCACGAGATCGTCGGGCGTGAGATCGGAGACAAGGCCGATGATCTCGCGTGCCGCCTCGAAGCCCGACATGTCAGGAACCGGGTGGGCCGCCTCAAGGACTTGGATGCGGGACGTGGGCGCGGCATGGCCGTACCGCGTAACGACGAACCCGGACAGGTCGCCCGTCCAGTGCTGCTCTACCGCCCGCGCCATCGAAGCCGCGGCCTTGCCGGCTCCGATGACGATGGTGCGTCCCTGCGGCGGGTCCGGCAAGTTCGGAGGCACGCATCGAGCCGGGTCAGCCGCTGCGATAGCGGCGTCGAACATCGCTTGCAGGATTGCACGTGGCTGGAGCATCGGCGCTGCCCGTCCTTATGCGTTGTCGCCATGAATGGCTGCGATGACGGCGTCCGTAACCTGACGGGTCGTCGCCTGACCGCCGAGGTCCGGCGTATGCAGCGACGGATCGGCCGTGACCCGTTCGATCGCCCGCATCAGGCGATCGGCCGCGGGCTTCTCACCCAGATGCTCCAGCATCATGGTTGCGGTCCAGAASSTGSCGACGGGATTGGCGATGCCCTTGCCGGTGATRTCGAAGGCGGAACCGTGGATCGGCTCGAACATGGATGGGAACTTGCGCTCCGGATTAATGTTCGCCGTCGGCGCGATGCCGAGCGAGCCTGCGAGAGCCGCAGCCAGATCGGACAGGATGTCCGCATGCAGGTTGGTCGCGACAATGGTGTCAAGGGTCTGCGGCTTCAGCGTCATGCGCATGGTCATGGCATCGACCAGCATCTTGTCCCAGGTCACATCGGGAAAGTCCTGTGCCACCTCGGCCGCGATCTCGTCCCACATCACCATGCCGTGCCGCTGGGCATTGGACTTGGTGACTACAGTCAGCAGCTTGCGCGGACGCGAGCGTGCGATCTCGAACGCAAACCGCATGATGCGGGTGACACCGGCGCGGGTGAAGATCGAGACCTCAGTTGCCACCTCCTCGGGCAGTCCCCGGTGAGAGCGCCCACCCTGACCGGCATATTCGCCCTCGGAGTTCTCGCGCACGATCACCCAGTCGAGGTCCTTGGCCGCTACGTTACGAAGAGGGCCCTCGATGCCCGGCAGGATACGGGTTGGGCGCACATTGGCGTACTGGTCGAAAGGCTGGCAGATGGCGAGGCGCAGCCCCCACAACGTAATGTGGTCCGGCACGTCGGGCGCACCCACGGCGCCGAAATAGATTGAGTCGAAGCTCTTCAGGGTCTCGCGGCCGTTCTCCGGCATCATGATCCCATGCTTCTTGTAGTAGTCCGAGCCCCAGTCGAACGTCTCAACATCGAGCTTGAAGCCTCCGTCGCGGTCGGCCAAAGCCTGGAGGACCTCTACGCCGGCGGCGATGACTTCCTTGCCGATGCCATCACCAGGGACGGCTGCGATCCTGTAGCTGTTCATTGTCTTGTCCTTTTCGCTGTGACCGCTGACATATTGCGGTCAGGATATGAGTTCGCCTTTGTGCTTGGCCCTCTAGCCGAGGGCGTCGGCAACAGCCTTGCCCGTGGTTTCGGTTCCGGCATTGCCGCCGAGATCGCGCGTGCGCAGGGTTCGCTCGCTCAGCACGTCCTCGATCGCCTGAACAATGGCCGCGGCCGCTTCGCCCTCGCCCAGATGCTCCAGCATCATGGCGCCGGCCCAGATCTGGCCGATCGGGTTTGCAATTCCCTGCCCGGCAATGTCCGGAGCCGAACCGTGGACGGGCTCGAACAGCGACGGGAAATCACTGCCAGGATTGATGTTGCCTGATGGCGCGATGCCGATCGTTCCCGTGCACGCTGGGCCGAGATCGGACAGGATGTCGCCGAACAGGTTCGAGGCCACGACGACATCGAACCAGTCGGGATGCAGCACGAAGTGGGCTGTGAGAATGTCGATGTGGTACTTGTCCCACTTCACGTCCGGATAGCGCTTGGCCATCTCCTCCACGCGCTCGTCCCAGTACGGCATGGTGATCGAGATGCCGTTCGACTTCGTAGCCGAGGTCAGATGCTTCTTGGGGCGCTTCTGTGCGAGGTCGAAGGCGAATTGCAGCACGCGGTCGACGCCGATGCGCGTCATGACGGTTTCCTGGATGACGACTTCGCGCTCGGTGCCCGGGAACATCTTGCCGCCGATGGACGAGTACTCGCCTTCCGTGTTCTCGCGCACGACCCAGAAGTCGATGTCGCCAGGCTTGCGGTTGGCGAGCGGCGTCGGCACGCCGGGCATCAGGCGCACGGGCCGCAGGTTGATGTACTGGTCGAACTCGCGCCGGAACTGAAGCAGCGAGCCCCAGAGGGAGACGTGATCCGGGATCTTCTCCGGCCAGCCGACCGCTCCGAAGAAGATGGCATCGTGGGAGCCGATCTGCTCCTTCCAGTCCTCCGGCAGCATGCGGCCGTGCTTGGCATAGTAGTCGTAGGACGCGAAGTCGAAGTGGTCGAGTTGCAGGTCGAAGCCGAACTTCTTGGCAGCGGCTTCCAGGACACGCACACCTTCGGGCGTCGTTTCCTTGCCAATGCCATCACCGGGGATGACCGCCAGCCGATACCGCTTCTTATGATCCTGTGCCATGTGAGGTCCTGTTCGTCGGTAAAGTGTGCCTGAAAGGCCGATTTGGGATTACGCGGTCGCGGCTGATCCCTGAAATCGCCGCGGCCGCGATCCGTTCAGGGCGCCGACCACGCGGTTGTCAGTTGCTACTGCTACTGCTGCCCCGTCACGCCTGCGCCCTTGATGATCGGGACCCATTTGTCGATTTCCGAGCTGACGAGTTGGGCGAGAGCCTCGGGCGTCTGGCCAGCCTCGTCCGGGAGCTCGGCACCGAGGTCGAGGAGACGCTTGCGTGTGGTCTCGTCCTTGAGGGCGGCCTTGGCGGCGGCATTCAACTTCGTGACGATCTCCTTGGGCGTGCCCTTGGGTGCGAAGAGCGCGTTCCAGCCCGTCGCCTGGAACTGCGGCAGCCCCTGCTCAGCCGATGTTGGGACATCCGGGACAACCGGAAGGCGGTTCTGGACCGCTACGACCAGTCCGTTGGCCTGCTTTCCCTGGACAGTCGGCACGATGGCGACGGTCTGGTCACAGACATAGTCGACTTGGCCACCGAGCAATGCGTTCAGGGCCGGACCCGAGCCGCGGAACGGAACGTGCTGCGGCTTCACGCCCAGAAGGGACTCCATGAACAGGCACGTCAGGTGCGAGGTCGAGCCAACGCCGCCCGAGCCATAGTTCATCTTGGGAGCATTGGCCTTCAGGTAGGCGATGAATTCCTTGAAGTCCTTGACCGGCAAATCCTTCTTCGCGACCACGAGCATCGGCGTCGACGCCGAGTTCATGATCGGTTCGAAGTCGGTGCGCGGATCATAGGCCAGCTTTGGGTAAAGGCCGACGCTCGCTGCCTGTGTTCCCAGATTGCCCATCAGGATCGTGTAGCCGTCCGGCTCAGCCTTGGCGACCCGTGTGACGCCGACCGTACCACCGGCACCGGTGACGTTCTCGACTACGAGCTGCTGACCAAGAGTGCGGCCCATGTAATCGGCCATGAAGCGGGCAACCACGTCGGTCGTTCCGCCGGCGGTGAACGGAACCACCAGAGTGATCGGCCGTGTCGGATAGGTGCCCTGTGCCTGTGCGGCTGTCGCAACGAAGCCGAAAGCCGCGGCGAGAGTGAAGAGAGTTCGTTTCATGTGCATTTCCTTCCCTGGTTGATTGGTGTTGTCGGAATACTGGCGCCACACACGTGCCACTCGTTACTCAACAAAGACCTCGTCCCGTCCCTTCCGGATGGTCGGAAGGAGTGCGAGGGCGAGGATGATAAGTGCCACCGCGAGCAGGCCGGCACTGATTGGATGATCGAGGAATGTCATCATGTCGCCGCGAGAGATGAGGAGGGCGCGGCGCAGGTTCTCCTCCATCAGCTTGCCGAGCACGAAGCCGAGCAGCATCGGCGCCGGCTCGAAGCCGAACTTGATCAGGGCGTAACCAACGATCCCGAAGAATCCGATGAACATGACATCGGTCGGCAGCGAGTTGATCGAATAGATGCCGATGCAGCAGAACATCAGGATCGCCGGGAACATCAGGCGATAAGGTACCTTGAGCAGGCGAACCCAGAGGCCCACTAAGGGAAGATTGATGACGAGCAGCAGCAGATTGCCGATCCACATCGACGYGATCATGCCCCAGAACAGGTTCGGGTTCTTGGTCATCACCTGAGGGCCCGGGATGATGCCGTGGATGGTCATGGCACCGACCATCAGGGCCATCACGGCATTCGGCGGAATCCCTAAGGTCAGGAGCGGGATGAACGAGGTTTGCGCACCGGCGTTATTGGCGCTCTCCGGACCAGCCACGCCCTCGATGGCGCCGCGGYCGAAGCGGCTTGGATCCTTGGCAAGCTTCTTCTCGACCGTATAGGAGGCGAACGGCCCCAGCACCGCGCCGTTGCCGGGCAGGATGCCCAGGATCGCACCGATCAAGGTGCCACGCAGGACCGGTTTGTAGGACTGCTTGAAGTCGTCCTTGTTGGGCAGAAGCCGGCCGATGGCCTTGTGCACCACGTCCCGGTGCTCCGTGTGGTCGAGGTTGCGCATGATCTCGGCGATGCCGAAGATGCCCATGGCCAGCACGGCGAAGTCGATGCCGTCTGCCAGGAACGGCAGACCGAAGGTCATGCGCTCCTCGCCCGTCTCGAGATCCGTGCCGACGGTGGAGAGCAGAACGCCCACCAGGATCATGGCGATGGCCTTCAGGATCGAGCCGCGGGCCAGCACGACCGCGAAGACGAGGCCCATCAGCATCAGCGAGAAATATTCTGCTGGACCGAACACCAAGGCGAGGCCCGTGAGTGGAGCGCCTAGTGCTGCGATCACAAGGGTCGCCACGGTGCCGGCGAAGAAGGAGCCGATGGCAGCAACGCCGAGCGCTACGCCTGCGCGGCCCTGGCGGGCCATCTGGTGACCATCGAGAGCCGTGACCACCGAGGTGGCCTCGCCGGGGATGTTGACGAGGATTGCGGTGGTCGAACCGCCGTACTGGGCTCCATAGTAGATGCCGGCCAGCATGATGAGCGCGCCGGTGGGATCAAGCCCGAAGGTGATCGGCAGCAGCATCGCGATGGTGGCGATCGGGCCGACACCCGGCAGCACGCCGATGAGGGTGCCCACGAGGCAGCCCAGGAAAGCAAGCCCCAAGTTCTGGAGCGAAAGCGCCACGCCGAAGCCTAGGCTCAGGTTGGAAATGAGATCACCCATCAGATCCTCCCGCTGTGGTCAGCCACATCGACTTGGACCGTCCTCCGCCTGCGGCGACTGGAAAGGAAGACGATAAGGGCGGCAGCAGCCATAATGATGGCTGTCGCCCGCAGTACCGCCTTCTGCGACCAGTCGGCCGGGAAGAGGCCCGTGAGCGCCTGCGGAAAGACCGGGATCGGCAGGTTGAGCAGGTCGCCGAACAGCACCATGCAGAAAGGGGTCAGGCTGAGCGCGAGGATCACGAGATCCCGCAGGCGGGCCTCAGAAGTGGCGAAACCGCCGATGAGGATCGCCAGGGGACCGGCGAACAGCAGGCCTAGGCCCGGGGTGGTCAAGCCGCCGAAGCCGAAGGGGCGGATGGTGACGGCAAAGGCCAGGATGCCGCCGATCACGAAGACCGGCCCGCGCAGGCTCCAGCGCTCCAGGGCGTCGCCATCTTTTCGAAACGCCGGGATGATCAGGGCCAGGCCACACAGCCCGACGGCGTAAGCCAGCCATCGTGGCAGGAGAGCGGGACCCACGGCCCCAAGCGTCCCTTGCTCAAGATCACGGGTAAGCCACAGCGCCAAGGCAGCCAGAAGCACGAGGGTCGCTCCGGCGACCAGGTTCTGGGGGCCTCGTACGACGCCAAGGCTCGAGCGGGCTGAGTAATGTCTCTTAAGCCCGGCCGTCGGCGTATTCACCGTCGGATCCATGCGCGTTCCTCCTGAAAATGCCGCTGCTTCTTGTGAGCACCTGGTTGGCTGCGGTCAGGGTCGCAGCTTCCATGGAAGCTGGCATACATTCAGGGATGACAGCACAGGATCGTTCTGTCAACCATCCATTCATACTTGCATGGAAGCCCCGACATAGGGCAGAGTGAAGCAGGAGGGCACGCTGGTGGACAAGCTGCACGTGCGGGCAAAGCAGGAGCCCGAGAAAAAACCGTCGCTGGTCGAGGACGCCTACAAGGCGCTCAAGGATGCGATCCGCAACAATGTCTTTCCGCCCGGCTACCAGGGCTCCGAGCAGGAGATTGCCTTGCGGCTCGGCATGAGCCGGACCCCGGTTCATGAAGCCATCATCCGGCTTCAGGAGGATGGCCTCGTTCGCGTGCTCTCCAAACGAGGCGTTACGGTTTGCCCGCTCGCGCCGGAGGACATCCGCGAGATCTACGAGGTGATTATCGCAATCGAGGCCATGGCGGCCGAGCTGCTTGCCGCTCTGCCTGATGGGGAACGGCACCTCGTGGCCGACGAGCTCGAGGAAGCGACGTCAGACATGGAACAGGCTCTCCGGGAGGATGACCTCCTCACGTGGGCTGCCGCGGACGACCTGTTCCACCGTATCCTGGTGGAGCGCTGTGGCAACAGCCGGATCCGCAGGATCGCCCAGACGGTGACCGACCAAGCCCACCGGGCGCGGATGCTCACGCTCAGGCTTCGATCCAGGCCGACCGGTTCGATCGCGGCCCACAGAGACATCATCGCCGCGATCCGGAAGGGCAAAGCCGCCGAGGCCCACCAACGCGCCCGTCAACATCGCATCGGCGCCCGCGATGAACTCGTTCCGCTGATCGTAAGCGTCGGCATCAAGCATCTCTGACAAATCCGCTCGAAAGGAAGACGGCTCCATGGATATCCACATTGCAGGGACGTTCCCGACGAAGCAGGCTTCGGCCGATGCGTTCACGGGAACTGTTTGGCATGACCCCATCATCGACGCCCCTCCTCCGTCACGCATCCGCGCGAACCGTGTGACCTTCGAACCCGGTGCCCGAACGGCATGGCACACCCACCCACTCGGACAGACCCTTCACGTGATCCTGGGTGTTGGGCGCGTGCAAACCTGGGGCGGGCCGGTCAGGGAGATCAAGGCTGGCGATACTGTGTGGATCCCGCCGGGCGAGAAGCACTGGCACGGGGCAGCACCCCGAACCGGCATGGTTCATATCGCCATGCAGGAGGCCCTGGACGGCTCTCATGTCACTTGGCTGGAGCACGTCACTGACGAGCAGTACGGCCTGCAACCTGACGCCTAGGTTGCCCAGTTCGACAAGGAACGTAGTCAAGGTCGAGCCCTCGCAACGAGTATTGATCATGCCGCCCTCTGGCCGTTGCGCTGATGTGCCAGGCTTCAATCTCAAGTGCGGTCTACCATCGGCGCCCAAGGTCGCCTTTGGGTCAAACAAGGAAGATCGCTGATACTTCGGAAGGTCTGCTTACCCCTGCGCTGCGGAAGTAAGGCTAAGGTCAGCCCAGTGCCATTTTGAAACCTTCCGAGCGTGGAGACTGTCGCCTTCCATATCCATCAATGCTTATGGCGAAAATTCGGGTAAGGCCGTTTGGGGGACGGTCCCGAGGTGCCTTTCACGAAGGGCAAACGCTGGCCCAGAAATCGCTGTCAGGTTCGGAGGGAGGATTGCACAGTAGGTTGCATGGTCCAACTTCTGGCCCTGCCCGTTTTGGCTACGCCCGCACCAATGTCCCCCGTCTGTTTCACCCGTGTCACCGGGTAGCGCCCGATACTGGATCGTGGCGTCTGGCACCGCGACCCACTCTCCCTCGACGAACATTTGCACGCCGGTTGGCGTCACCCGGTAGGGCGCGGGGCGACAATCCCCGTCATCGCAGCAACTCTTTCCATCCCTGTCCTTCAGAGGCGAGTAGATGTCGTGGGCTTCAATGGCCGGTTCAAAGCCGACGAAGAGCAGGACCGCAAAGAGGCCAAGCTTGAGAGACATAGGCCGCTCTCTCATGAGGGGCTGGCGGCGCTCATCAGAGCGTCGGGAAACGCTACTCCGGCCATTCTACTCCCGAGTGAGGCCCTTGTCGCGCAGCCAAGCAAGACAGCGACGTTTCGAGAAGACGCTACATGGGACGCCTCTTCCGGCCCTCACCGCGTCCCGATTTGATGATACAAAGTGGATCGGTCGCAGGGTGGACGCATGTTGAAGCCGTTCACGACGGAACGCCTCGCAATCCGTCAACTGGAACTCCCGGACGCTCCTGAGCTGGCCAGGATCAGCGACGTCCCGGCTGTGAGCCAATGGATGGCCTTCATGGAGGGCGGCTTCCCACTGGAGAAGGCGCAGGCCCTCATCGCCGGCCAAGACGACACCAAGGAATACTTTTTGGCGGTGCGGCTGCCTGATGGAACCCTGATCGGGGCCATGGGGGTCATTGATCACCCGGACGGGAGCATCGAGGTTGGCTACTGGTTCGGAGTCGATTACCAAGGCAAGGGCTATGCGTCTGAAGCGCTTCTGGGGACGCTGGCGCAGATTGCCGCTGATCCTACGCTGGCACCTCGTCCAATCGTTGCCGAATGTCGACCCGACAACGCCGCCTCCATCCGGCTGCTGACCAAGACCGGCTTCTACGCCACAGGGCGCCCAGGTCCCCGGCCCAACCGGATCGAGTACAGACTTGGATGAAGATGATCGCGTGAGCATGAAGACAGTCCTGCAATTCGCGAACAGGAATTGCGCGACCGCGTAAGACGCAATCTATGTTGGAGCAGCTAGAGTAAGCTCTGGATCAAAGAGTAACGAACAGCAAATGAAATGAAGGTCCGCTCATCGCCTCATGAGCCGACCAAGGTTCTTCTTCCGAGATGTGCCATTAGCAACTTGCCGGCCAGTATCCTCACGACGAGCTTGGCGTCGTCAGGCAGCTTCCGCCCGTCAGGTGTCTCACCTTCATCCCACACGTAGCGGGGATGGCCGACACAAGGGCTGATAGGACGACCGTGCTTCGCAGATGCCCCTTCTGGAACGCCCAGGCATGCACTTGGCTCATGACGCGGGACCGCTCACATAGATGATCGTGCCGTAGTCACCGACCTGCTGGAAACCAAGAGCCTCGTAGCAGCGCCGCGCGGTGGGACTCTCGGTGAACAACACCGCCCGCGTTACACTCTCTTGCTCCGCGACTCGGAGGGCACCTGCCACGACCCTTCGGGCATACCCGCGCCCGCGCCACTCTGGCGGGGTCCATACGCCTCCGATCTGAACGATGTCGGATACCCGCGCCGTGTGGGTGCAGAGCGACACAGGTTCGCCGTCTACCTCAAGAAGGAAGGCTTCCCTGCGCTCAACGTGTCCCTCGATCATCCGGGCTGCCAGCGACCGGGTCGAATCCGCATCGGGGAGACCGGTACACTCCAGTTCATAGTTGAAGCGCCACTCCCGGAGCAGAGCAAGATCCTGGCTCTCCGCCCGGCGGCAGGAGGTGGCGCTTGAGCCAAGGGGACCGGGAGCGATCAGGTCTGAGAGGTTGAGCACGAACAGGTTCTCAGGGGATCTCTTCTGAATGGCCTCTTCACCCAAACCTAACCCGGCGTGAGCCGTCTCCACCTGTGACAACGGCCCCAGGATCGCAAGCAAAGGCCGCCCGGTGGCCTCGATCGCCACCCGCGCCAGCTCGGCAGGGTTGTCCGGCGCTTGCAGGAACACGACGTTGTGCCAGCTATGCATCGCGACGCCCACGACGTGATCGTCCGAGAGGGCAATCGCATAGGTACCCTGGAGGGGCTGTCCCTGATCAACGAGGCCCCCATGAGCAAGAAAGGAACGCAGATACAGCGAGCTATCGGCATGCAGAGCCAGGAATGCGTCGAGCAGGCTCTCGTCACCAGGATGAGCAAGGCGAAGCGTGCTATTGGCCATCAGCAGCATCCTCCAAGGTCGGTCTGAGCGGTTCGTAGATCCTGTGGCTCGGGTGGCGGCGCTCATCGATCTTCATGGCGCACCTCCTCGTTTCAGAGGTGATCCTACGTCTCATTCGAACCTGTGTCGTGTGCGCGAAGGGAGAACGGAAATCTCAGAATCGGGCCATGATCCGTAAAGGTCGCAGCGCCAAGCCCGATCGGCGGGGCACATCCTCAGGGGTGATGCCGGCCATCACGGTTAAGAACCATGTCCGCGGCCTTCTCGGCGATCATGATGGTTGCAGCATTCGTGTTGCCGCTCACAAGGGTCGGCATCACCGAGGCGTCGACGACCCGAAGCGCCTCCAGACCATGGACCCGCAGCGCTGGGTCCACCACGGCCATCTCGTCCGTGCCCATCCTGCACGTGCCGGATTGATGAAACGACGTCGAGGCTGTCCGGCGGATGTAGGCAGTGAGCCCTTCACGGTCAGCGACCGCGTCCCCTGGATGGACCTCCCGTGCCCCGATGCCGGAGAACGCAGGGGCACCGGCGATCCTCCTCATCATCCGGAAGCTCTCGAGGGCCAGGTCCAGGTCATGCGGAGCACTCAGGTAGCGCGGATCGATCAGCGGCCGGTCCAGCGGGTCGGACGTCACTGCCCGCACCTCGCCGCGGCTGTCCGGCCGCGTCGGGTAGGCGCTCAGCACGAACCCGTGGCGGTCCGTGGCACACCCGTCCGGCATCTCGCTGCCGAACCCGATCGTGAAGATGAGCTGCGTGTCCGGGTATTCCGTGAACGGGTCGCTGGAAAAGAACGCACCCGCCTCGAAGTAATTCGTGGCGAAGGGTCCTGTCCCATTCTCGAGGTACGCCTGCTGCGCGGCCGCCCGGGCATCCTGGGACAGGCCGAAGAGCGTCAGCGGCTCACTGATCCCAACCCGGATCTTGGAGCTGAGGTGGTCCTGGAGATTCTTGCCGACCCCGGGCAGGTGGTGCCTTGGTTCGATGCCGACCGCGCGAAGCTCATCCGCCGCCCCCACCCCCGACAGCATGAGCAGATGCGGGGAGTTGATCGCACCGCCACAGAGGATCGTTTCGCACGCGGCATGGGCCGTGTGGAGGCCCTCCGGCGTCAGATAGCTGACCCCTGTGGCGCGCTCCCGCTCGATGAGGACCCGGGTGACGAGGGCGTGTGTGACGACGGACAGGTTCCGGCGCCCTTGCACGGGGCGGAGGTAGGCTGTTGCCGCACTACAGCGGCCATCTGCGCCCAGGGTGACCGGATAGCGTCCATAGCCCTCCTGGCGGGCACCGTTGAAGTCTTCATTGTAGGGCAGACCCGCTTCCGCGGCAGCCTGAAGGAACAGGCTCGTGAGCGGGTGCTCAACCGGGATGTCGGTGACCTGGATCGGGCCGTCCGTTCCGTGATGGCCGTCCCGGTGGCGGGTGTTGCTCTCGGACCGCCGGAAATAGGGCAGGACATCGTCATACGACCAGCCGACATTGCCAAGCTGGGCCCACTCATCGAAGTCGCCCTTGTTCCCGCGGACGTACACCAGGTAGTTCAGGCTGGAGGAGCCACCCAGCACCCTTCCGCGCGGGCAGTAGATCCGCCTGCCGTTGAGATGGGCTTGTGGAGCCGTGCGATAGGCCCAGTCGAGCGGTGTGTCCTGAAGCGACGCCGAAAGAGCAGGGATACGGATCAGCGGATCCTCATCGGGACCGCCGGCTTCCAAGAGGAGAACCGAGGCTCCTCCTGTCACCAGGCGATGGGCCAGCACGCATCCGGCGGACCCGGCTCCGACGATGACGTAGTCGTACATCGCCCACCCTCCGATCACGATCCATGATACCTCGGATCATCAGCAGACAGAATGGAGGATGCGATGAACCCTCCATTTTCCTCCGGCATGCGCAGAAATGCATGCGCAGAAGTGCTTGTGGCAATTGACGCTCGACCGGGCATCGTCGCATCCGATCCGGATTGGGCTCCCCCGGTGACAGTCGCCAGATCCAGGTCAGGGCCGCCTTCGGTGCTCGTCCCGTCGGCAGGTCCGGCCTGCCTCGACGTCGGACCGAAGGGACTGCCACGACCGGTCACCGCTTTTGCCCGCAGCGTTTTTCGGCTATCCTGTTGACGTTCATCCGCCTGCCCGGCACCCGCGCCGTACGGCCATGATGGAGGCCCGGCGATGCCTCAGGACGAATTTTGGGACCAAACACTGGGTGTGCTGCCGGGCGCGACGACAACGGAAGCTTCGAACGTCGCAGGTCCGGATGGGGTCGCCCCGCCGCTCGGCGATATGAGCGCCGAAGGGTTCCGGCACTATGGCCGTTCCGTCGTCGACTATATCGCCAATTACTTCGAGCGCGTCGAACAGTTCCCCGTCCTCGCCCAAGTGGAGCCGGGTGCGCTCATCGCGAAACTCCCGGCCGCGGCGCCGGAAGCCGGCGAGTCGATGGAGACGATCCTCGCCGACGTCGACCGTCTCATCGTGCCGGCACTCACGCACTGGAGCCACCCGGGATTCTTCGCCTACTTCGCCACCTCCACCTCGGCCCCCGGCATTTTCGGGGAAATGCTCTCGGCCGCCTTTGATGTGAAGGCGCTGCTCTGGCGCGCGGCCCCGGCCGCGCAGGAGCTCGAAGAGGTCACCCTCTCGTGGCTGCGCCAGATGATCGGCCTGCCGGAGGCCTTCTCGGGGATCATCTACGACACGGCCTCGGTCTCGACCCTCCACGCCATCGCCGCCGCACGCGAGGGCCTCGATCTGCGCGTGCGCGAGGACGGCCTGAGCGGGCGCGCGGACCTGCCGCTGCTGCGCGTCTATGCGTCCGAGCAGGCCCACTCATCGGTTGAGAAATGCGTCATCACGCTCGGCCTCGGCCAGCGGTCCTTGCGCAAGATCCCCACGGATGCCGAGTTCCGCATGGATGCCGCCGCGCTCGCACGTGCTGTCGAGGAGGACAGGGCTGCGGGCCACCTGCCCTTCTGCGTTGTCGCCACCGTCGGGACGACCTCGACGTCGAGCATCGATCCTGTGCCGGCCATCGCCGAGCTGTGCGGGCGCGAACGGCTCTGGCTGCATGTCGATGCAGCTTACGCAGGCTCGGCCGCGGTCGTTCCGGAACTGCGCCACATCCTTGATGGTAGCGGGCGGGCGGACTCGCTCGTGCTCAACCCGCACAAGTGGCTCATGACGCCCTTCGACCTGTCCGTCCTGTACACGCGGCGGATGGATCTGCTGCACCGCGCCTTCTCGCTCGTGCCCGAGTACCTGCGCACGCTCGACCAGGGCCACGAGGCCGTCCGCAACCACTCCGAGTACGGCATCCAGCTCGGGCGCCGCTTCCGCGCCCTCAAGTTCTGGATGGTCCTGCGCTACTTCGGCCGCGACGGGCTTGCCGCACGAATCCGCGAGCACTGCCGCCTCGCACGGCTGTTCGCGTCGTGGGTCGAGGCCACGCCGGGTTGGGAACTGCTTGCGCCCGTCCCCTTGAGCCTGGTTTGCTTCCGCGCCTGCCGGCCGCGCGACGGCGAGACAGCCGACGAGCGCGCCGCCCGCCTCGACCGCCTGAACGAGCAGATCATGCACGCCGCCAATGCGTCCGGCGAGGCGCTCCTCTCGCATACGAGGCTGCACGATCGCTTCACCCTGCGCCTTGCCGTCGGCAACATCCGCACCGGTGAGGCACACGCTGCACGCGTGTGGCAGCTCCTGCGGGACGCATGCGATCGGCTCGACCCCGCTGGCGGGGACTGAGGCCCTCTCACGTCAGCGGCCATGCCTGCGGGATGAGGAGGGCATAGTGCCCCGCTACTTTTTCCATCTCAGACTGGGCTCCCGAATCGTCGCCCGGGATGGTGTCGGCCATGAATGTCCCGATGATGCCGCCGCGCGGGATCTCGCACGGCTCGGCACCGGGCTCTTTATCCTGGACCCGTTCCTGCCCAGTCTGTTCGAGCAGTACTGTTTCGAGGTCGTCACCGAGGATGGAGAGACTGTCTCTCCCTCCAGGGCAGGACCAGGGACAGGGTTCCCATGATCGCCGCACCTGATGAAGAAGGCTGCGTCATCCCGAAGAGTGCCTTTGCGGAGCCGCCAAATGGCACGCCTAGCGGGGAAGGTGTATCCTTCCATCAGCGACAGACCTGCCCCTCTCGACGCGTGACGCCTGTTGCCATCCGGTTAAGTTTCCCGCCTTTGCCGCCGTCATCGTTGCGCGTGCCCAGTCCAGGGAGACTGCGATGTCCCGAGCCAATTCCGAGTGGTTGCTCTTTCCAGCATCCCTTCTGTTGGGGGTGGCCTGCCTCAACCCTGCGCTTGCCCAGACAAGTGTCGACCTCGCCCTGGTGCTGGCCGTTGACGTGTCCGGCTCGATGGACGTCGAGGAGCTGACGCTGCAACGGCAAGGCTTCATCGAGGCATTCCGATCGCCCGAGGTGCACAAGGCTGTCCGGAATGGCTCCGCAGGCCGCATTGTCGTCATGTACGTCGAATGGGCCGGCAGTTCACAGCAGCGGATCGTCATTCCCTGGACCGTGATCGAGCATCCCGCGGACGGGCTCGAATTCGCGGCCCGACTTGCTGGCAGTTCCATGCACCACGGCAGGCTCACCTCCATCTCGGCCGTCATCGATTTCGGCGTTCGGCAGCTTCAAGAGGGGGCGGTTCGTGCCGCGCACCAGACGATCGATATCTCCGGGGACGGGGTGAACGACCAAGGCCGGATGGTGACCCTGGCCCGCGATGAGGCCTTGACTCGCAACATCACCATCAACGGGCTGCCGATCATGCTGAAACCGCCCGCCGGCACTTGGGAAACCGCGGACCTGGACCTGTACTTTCGCGACTGCGTCATTGGCGGCTTGGGGGCGTTCATGATCCCGGTTCGCGAACCGGGCCAGTTTGCTGACGCCATCAAGCGGAAGATCGTGCGCGAGATCGCGGATCGACCGCAGACGCGAGTGCTGGTGCAACCTGCCGGGGAAGAGCGGTCCAGGTGCTTTCATGATCCGTGTTCGGAGGAAGGATCGGTTTGCTGAATTCGCCGGAGCCCCCATTAGGGCCTGCACGGCAGCAGGAAGGATCAGGCAACATGCCGCAACCGGGGGGTCCCAGCACAGCCGAGCCGGGCTGCAACCAGTGAGCAGAGGGAGGCAAGATCATGATGAGGATTTCGATACCGGCGACCCTCGGAGTCGTCATGGCGGGGATCGCCGCCACGGGAGCGTCGGCGCAGGCGACACTGAACAGCGTGAAGCAGAAGGGTGTCCTGACCTGCGGCTCGAACCGGGGCGCGCCCGGCTTCGGCGCACCGGATGCGCAGGGCAACTGGTCTGGTCTCGACGTGGACCTGTGCCGCGCCATCGCGGCCGCCATCTTCGACGACCCGACCAAGGTGCAGTTCGTTCCCCTCTCGGCCCAGGACCGCTTCACGGCCCTCCAGTCCGGGCAGGTCGACGTGCTCGCCCGCAACTCGACCGCGACCATGTCGCGCGACACCCAGCTCGGCCTCGAATTCCCGGCGATCAACTACTTCGACGGCCAGGGCTTCATGGTCCGCAAGACGCTGGGACTTGCCTCGGCCAAAGAGCTCAACGGCAAGTCGGTGTGCACCGACCAGGGCACCACGACCGAGCTGAACCTCGCTGACTACTTCCGCGCCAATGGCCTGACGTATCAGCCGGTGAGCTTCGCGAACGCGACGGAGGCGAAGAAGGCCTATGAGGCCGGCCGCTGCGATGCGATGACGACCGACATCTCGGGCCTCTACGCCGCACGGCTGACCATCTCGAACCCGGACGATCACGTGATCCTGCCGGACGTCATCTCGAAGGAGCCGCTCGGCCCGGCGGTGCGCCACGGCGACAACCAGTGGGCCGACATCGTGCGCTGGACCTTCAACGCCATGCTCGATGCCGAGGAACTCGGTGTGACGAAGGCCAACGTCGACCAGATGAAGGCCTCTGCCAATCCGGAGATCAAGCGCCTGCTCGGCACGGAGGGCAAGTTCGGCGAAGCGATCGGCCTGCCCAACGACTGGGCCGTGCGCATCATCAGGCACGTGGGCAACTACGGCGAGAGCTTCGAGCGCAATGTCGGCGATGGTTCCCCGCTCAAGATCAAGCGTGGCCAGAACGCCCTGTGGACCAAGGGCGGCCTCCAGTACGGCATTCCGGTCCGCTAGAGCATCGGACTGGAAATTAGACTCCTGGGTTTTGGCCTGGTGCGATCTGTGATTCACTTGCTGGAACGGGAGGTGGATCATGGGTCACTGCTATTCTCTCGATCTTCGGGTGCGCGTCGCCGACTTTGTCGAGGCGGGCCATTCCTGCCGGGCGGCRGCAGGGCACTTTGMCGTCAGCGASAGYTTCGCCATCAGGCTGGTGCGGCGAACCCGGGACACCGGCTCGCCGGCGCCGGMCYGCCAGGGCCGYCCGCCGGGACACGGCAAGCTGGTGCCTTATGAGACCTTCCTGATCCAGACTGTCGAGGCCAAGCCCGCCATCACCATGCCCGAACTGGCCGCTCGGCTGCTCGACSAGCACGGGATCGTTGCGGCTCCCGCGATGCTCTCGCGCTTCCTGTGCCGGTGCGGCTTCACTTATAAAAAAACACCTGATGGCGGCGGAGTGCGCACGCGCCGACGTGCGGGATGAACGCCGCACTTGGAGAGACCACCGTCAGGTCCGCATGCGCCAAGAGCCGCACCGGCTGGTGTTCTTGGA
>NZ_JBFUMH010000059.1:0-30107 GCF_054049475.1 Microvirga sp. P5_D2
GGGGAGAGGTGATCCTGGGCCATATTCTGATGACGATCCCGGGTTCCGCTTCGCGGCCCCGGGATGACGAGATAGGGACTAACGGAGTGCAGACCGTCTCAGCCCTTCGGCAGCATRTCCTTCACGAGGCCGCTGGCCTTCGCGAAATCCATGCGGCCGGCGTACTTGGCGCGCAGCACGCCCACGACCTTGCCCATGTCTTTCATAGAGGCAGCGCCGGTTTCAGTGATGGCGGCCTCGATGGCGGCCTTGGTCTCGGCCTCGTCCATCTGCTGGGGCAGGTAGGAGGTGATGACGGCGACCTCGTTCCTCTCCTGCTGGGCCAGCTCGTCGCGGCCGCCCTGCTCGTACATGGTGATCGATTCCTGCCGCTGCTTCACCATTTTCTGCAGGAGGGACAGGATTTCCTCGTCGGAGAGCGGCTCCTTGCCGTTGCCTCTCGCCTCGATGTCCTTGTCCTTGAGGGCCGCCTGAATCAGGCGGATCGCGCCAAGCTTGCCCTTGTCGCCGGCCTTCATGGCCTCTTTCATTTCGGTCGTGAATCGGTCGCGCAGCATGCGGATCTCCTTTAAATTAAGGTGCTTGAAACGTTGACGGGACGCGAGCGGCCCCTTAAGTCACGAGGACAGTTCACGGGCGGCTCCGTACGGGCCTGCTCAAGCACGGCCTGTTGGCCTCGGACTTACAAGAGATCATGACGATGCTGCAAGACAAAGACACCGCCGGGACGATCTCGGGTGGCTGGGAAGAGCCGCGCGCAACCGCCGTTCTCGTGCTTCAGGACGGCACGGTGCTGGAGGGCTTCGGCATCGGCGCCGAGGGCGAGGCCACCGGCGAGGTCTGCTTCAACACCTCGATGACGGGCTACCAGGAGATCCTGACGGACCCCTCCTACGCCGGGCAGATCGTGACCTTCACCTTCCCGCATATCGGCAATGTGGGTACCAACGACGAGGATATCGAGAGCGTGAACGCCGCCTCGTCCTCCGGCGTGCGCGGCACGGTGCTGGCGGCCACCATCACCGAGCCCTCCAACTGGCGCGCCTCGCGCGATCTCGATGCCTGGCTGAAAGCCCGCCAGATCGTCGGCTTGACCGGCATCGACACCCGGGCGCTGACCGCGCTGATCCGCGACAAGGGCATGCCCAACGCGGTGATCGCCCATGATCCGAACGGCAATTTCGACATCGAGGCCCTGAAGGCGAAGGCCGCCGCCCTCCCCTCCATGGACGGCCTCGACCTCGTGCCGCTGGTCACCAGCACCCAGCGATTCGACTGGGACGAGACCACCTGGGAGCGCGGCGAAGGCTACGGCCATCAGGACGGCGAACCCAAGCATCACGTGGTCGCCATCGATTACGGCGTGAAGCGCAACATCCTGCGCCTGCTGGTGCGGGCCGGCTGCAAGGTCACGGTGGTTCCGGCCACCGCCTCGGCCGATGACGTGCTGGCCTTGAAGCCCGACGGCGTGTTCCTCTCCAACGGCCCCGGCGATCCGGCGGCAACCGGCGAATATGCCGTGCCGGTGATCCGGAAGGTGCTGGACGAGAAGATCCCGACCTTCGGCATCTGCCTCGGCCATCAGATGCTGAGCCTGGCTGTCGGCGCCAAGACCAAGAAGATGCACCAGGGCCACCACGGCGCGAACCATCCGGTCAAGGACAAGACCACCGGCAAGGTGGAAATCACCTCCATGAACCACGGCTTCGCGGTCGATCCCTCGACCCTGCCCTCGAACGCCACGGAGACCCACGTCTCCCTGTTCGACGGTTCCAATTGCGGCATCGCGCTGACCGACCGTCCGGCCTTCTCGGTGCAGTACCACCCCGAAGCCTCCCCCGGCCCGCAGGACAGCCACTACCTCTTCGATCGCTTCGTGAAGCTGATGGACGAGGGCAAGAAGGCCTGATCGGTCCGGACTGCTCGATTTTTAGAACAGCGTCGTCACTCCCGCAGGGTGGCGGCGCTTTCTTTTTAACGGCGTGCGTTTTCTCACTTAGCCAGCGGCCGCGACAAACGGATCGGTTGCCTCGCACCCCCAAATCACGTTAACCCGACATTAACCATAAAACTTAATGATTTCCGGGCTTTGCTTTGGGGGTTTCTCCGATGGATTTAGAAAACGATACCGGCGAATTCAGCCGTCTCCACAACCTCTTCACCTATCACCTCGGCATCGCGGTCATGCTCTCCTGGGTGACCTCGCTCTATGCCGCCTTCTATGCTCCCTGGGTGCGCAACATCCGCCCGCTGCTCGACCCTACCAATGTCGGGCATGTGGAGAGCACCTGGTCCTACCTCTTCATCCTGCCCGTCGTGCTCACAGCAGCCTGGCTGATTTCCATCTTCGGCCAGAACATCTTCGCGCAGTTCCGGCTCATGAAGAACCAGGCCATCGAGTTTGGCGTTGCGGCCATGGTGGCCTTCGGCGTGTTCTACCTTTCCATCGATCGCGCCGTCGCGGCGATGCTGCTGGGCATGTAAGGCTCCTCAAGCCGCGCTCGATCTTTTCGACCGAACACGCGTTCTCACCCACGAAGACGGGAGAGAACGCACATGGCTGAGGCAAAAGGATATGGCGATCCTCGGGGTTACAACGTGCCCCTGGGCACGGAGACCTACGTTTTCCCGAGCAACGGCATCGTGCCGAACAACACCTTGCCGCTGATCGTGCGGCGCGGGGCGATCCCTCCCGCCGAGAACGATCCGGCCAAGGCCTTCGAGACGACCTTCGCCCGGAACGGCTGGACCAATGCCTGGCGCAACGGCATCTTCCAATATCATCACTATCATCCGAACACCCATGAGGTGCTCGGCGTCTATTCCGGCTCGGCCTCCGTGCGCTTGGGCGGCGAGGATGGTGAGCTGGTGTCCGTGGCCGCCGGCGACGTGATCGTCATTCCTGCAGGCGTTGCCCACGCGCTCATCAACAGCAGCAACGATTTCGCCGTGGTCGGCGCCTATCCCGACGGCAGCGACTACGACACTCTGCGCGACGACCCCAACGCGCTCAGCCGCTCGCAGGCCAGGATTGCCCAAGTGCCGCTGCCGGACGCCGACCCGGTGGATGGCGCTGATGGGCCGCTGATGAAGCTGTGGCCGTAAGCAAGATGACGCCAGCTCAAGCTTAGGCTAAGACCTAAGCCCATGAACTGGCGAGATTACTGGAACCAAGACACGCCGATCTATTCGGGAGAGCGCCACAAGCTCCTCCATTATCGGCTTGTCGCCAATGACATCATCGAACTCATCCCCTCGCGGGATGCGGTGATGCTCGATTATGGGTGTGGCGAAGCCCTGTTCGCAGACAAGGTCGCGGCCCGATGCGCGAAGCTTTACTTAAGCGATGCGGCATCCCTGGTGCGTGAGCGGCTGAACGAACGCTTCGGCGGTAACGACAGGATCGCGGTGCTGGCGCCGGATGAGGTCTCGGGTCTTGCCAATGGATCGCTCGATCTCATCGTCGTGAACTCGCTTCTACAATACCTGTCGCTCGACGAGCTGCGCGGCCTGTTGAAGCTTTGGCGCTCGAAGCTCAAAAGCGGCGGCGAGCTCGTTGTCGCCGATGTGCTTCCGCCCGATCTCGGACCCATCACCGATGCGAAGGCGCTCCTGTCCTTCGCATGGCAGGGCGGCTTCCTGAAATCGGCCGTTCTCGGTCTCGCACGCACGGCCTTCTCAGAGTACCGCAAGGTCCGCGAGGATATCGGCTTGGCGCAATACAGTGAAGACGAGATCCGTGACATCCTGAGCGATGCAGGCTTTAGGCCTGAGCGGGCCGAGCACAATCTCGGCCACAACCCGGCGCGGATGACCTTTATCGGGCGTGTCGATTAAGCAGTTGCCGGGCAGGCGCGCTGCTGAGTGCGTCGATCGCTAGCGATGGAAAGACCCAGCACCACAAGGCCCGCGACGGCGAGAATGGCGCCGACCCAGCCGGTTGCCGCAAAACCGTAGCCAGCACTGATCGCGAGACCGCCAAGCCAAGCGCCGAGCGCATTGGCGATGTTGAAGGCCGAATGGTTGGAGGCCGCGGCCAGGGTCTGCGCATCAGCCGCCACATCCATGAGCCGCGTCTGCAGAGCGGGGCCGATGGCAACGCTGCTTCCGACGAGGAAGACGCAGATGGCGAGCGCGTAAGGGTTCTCCGCCGTCAGCCAGAAGACCGTCATGACCACGGCGCTGCCGACGAGCGTTCCCGCGATCATCCGCATCAGCGCCTTGTCGGCGAGCCAGCCGCCGACGAGGTTGCCGACGATCATGCCGGAGCCGAATAGTGCCATCATAACCGGCACTGCGCTCTCCGGCATCCCCGCGACCTGGGTGGCCGTGGAGGCGATGTAGGAAAACACCGAGAACAACCCGCCGAACCCGACAGCGCCGATGGCGAGCGTGAACCAGACCTGCTTGCGTTTGAAGGCGCCGAGCTCGCGCATGGGGCTCGCACCCTCCTGCACCTTGTCCTTGGGCAGGAAGATCCAGATCAGGAGAACCGTCAGTGCGCCCATCACGCCGACAGCGGCGAAGGCGATGCGCCAGCTCATGATCTGGCCGAGAAAGGTCGCAACCGGCGTCCCTATGAGGGTCGCGACGGTCAGGCCCAGCATCACCCGCGCCACGGCCTGGGTGCGCTTGTTCGGCGGAGCCAGGGAAGCGGCGACAAGCGAGGCGATGCCGAAATAGGCACCGTGCGGAAGGCCGGTCAAAAACCGCATCAGCACGAAGGATTCGAACCCGGGAGCAAGCGCACTGACCACGTTGCCGACCGCGAAAACCGCCATGAGCACCAGCAGGAGCGTCTGCCGCGCGAGCTTGGCCGCAAGCACCGCAATGATCGGCGCACCGACCACGACACCCAGAGCATAGGCGCTGATCGCATGTCCGGCCTGGGGCGCGGTGATCCCGAATTCCTGTGCCACATTGGGCAGGAGACCCATGATCGCGAATTCGCCGGTTCCGATGCCGAAGCTGCCGACGGCGAGAGCCAACTCGATCAGGCCGACCGCAAGGCGTGAGCGCGGAGCTGCGTCGGTCTTCGCAAATTCCGCAGGAGAGCTATCGTCTACGACCGCCGTGTTGGACATGGGACCCCGAATTTTTCTGAAGTGCGGACGCACCTGCGGCGCAAGGCTCAAGGGTCCGTGAGAGGTTTTATTGCACCGCAGCATGAGTCTGTGGAGGCATCAAAAATGCAAGCCTGGGCTGCAGCGGGAGTCTGGAACACTCCAGGCCGCGATACGCCCTCACCTCACGCGAAAGTCCAGGCCTTGTGCGCGATGAAGCTCCACAGCATCACTACGCCCGTCGTAACGATTTGGGCGGGCAGATACGGCCCTTCCAACCAGACCGTGAGCGCGTGCATGAAGAACCAGGTCAGCAGGAAGCCGACGAAGGCCACCATGGCGAAGCGCCAAGTTGCCTCTCGGTGCGGCCTGCTGCTCCGATAGGTATGTTTTCGGTTCAGGGCATAGGAGATCAGCCCACCGGCTACGTACCCTGCCAGCGTCGCCGGGACGGGATTTATACCGCCTGCTTCCACGAGCAGGATGAGAAGGCCATAATGAGCCACGGCGGCTGCGAGGCCGACCCCGGAGAAGGCCACGAGCTGGCGGCTCAGGCTCTGGAAGGAAAAAGACGTGTTCACGCCCTCTCGTTAGCGCGTCGAAACGGCAAGGTCACCTTGTTTCGCCGGGCTTCTTCCCCCAGCCCACGCGCCTTTAGGTCTTCCTTTAGCGGGAAAGGCCGTGTAAGAGCCTCCCTCAACCTTCAATCTGACACACACCAGCTGCGCTCGAAGCGCCGCGATACGCGGCCGCGCGGCTGGATACGCCTGGGTGGGCCTATGCCGAAGCGGACAGACATTTCCTCCATTCTCATCATCGGCGCCGGGCCGATCATCATCGGTCAGGCATGCGAGTTCGACTATTCGGGCACGCAGGCCGTGAAGGCCCTGAAGGAGGAAGGCTTCCGCATCGTCCTGGTGAATTCCAACCCGGCGACGATCATGACCGATCCCGATCTCGCGGATGCCACCTACGTGGAGCCGATCACCCCCGAGATCGTCGCCAAGATCATCGAGAAGGAGCGCCCCGAYGCGATCCTGCCCACCATGGGCGGCCAGACGGCGCTGAACTGCGCCCTGTCGCTGAAGAAGATGGGTGTGCTCGACAAGTTCAACGTGGAGATGATCGGCGCGACGGCGGAAGCCATCGACAAGGCCGAGGACCGTCAGCTTTTCCGCGAGGCCATGACCAAGATCGGCCTCGATACGCCGAAATCGCGCCTCGCCAACGCCTCGGCGCTCAAGAAGGCCGACCGGGACGCCTATCTCGCCGAGCTGGCGCGCATGGAAGCCATGGACATGCATCCTGGCGACAAGAAGCGCATGATCGCGGCCTACAAGCTGAAATGGGACGCCCACGAGAACGACCGCCGCAAGCGCTACCAGGAGCACGCCCTGGGCGAAGCCCTGATCGCGCTCTCCGAGGTTGGCTTGCCTGCGATCATCCGCCCATCCTTCACCATGGGCGGCACCGGCGGCGGCATTGCCTATAACCGCGAGGAATTCCTCAGCATCGTGGAAGGCGGCCTTGACGCCTCCCCAACCAACGAAGTGCTGATTGAGGAAAGCGTACTCGGCTGGAAGGAGTACGAGATGGAGGTCGTCCGCGACAAGGCGGACAACTGCATCATCATCTGCTCCATCGAGAACTTCGACCCGATGGGCGTTCACACCGGCGACTCGATTACGGTCGCGCCGGCGCTGACCCTCACGGATAAGGAATACCAGATCATGCGCGACGCCTCGCTGGCGGTTCTGCGCGAGATCGGCGTCGAGACCGGCGGCTCGAATGTGCAGTTCGCGATCAACCCGGAGAACGGGCGCATGATCGTGATCGAGATGAACCCGCGCGTGTCGCGCTCCTCCGCGCTCGCCTCCAAGGCCACGGGCTTCCCCATCGCCAAGGTCGCGGCGAAGCTCGCCGTCGGCTACACGCTGGACGAGATCGCCAACGACATCACCGGCGGCGCGACGCCCGCCTCCTTCGAGCCCACCATCGACTACGTGGTCACGAAGATCCCGCGCTTCGCCTTCGAGAAGTTCCCCGGCGCCTCGCACACGCTCACCACGGCCATGAAATCCGTGGGCGAAGCCATGGCGATTGGCCGCTCCTTCCCGGAATCGCTACAGAAGGCCCTCCGCTCGCTGGAGACCGGACTTACCGGCCTCGACGAAATCGAGATCGAGGGCATGGGCAAGGGCGATGACCGCAACGCCATCAAGGCGGCTTTGGGCACGCCCACGCCCGACCGCATCCTGACGGTCGCGCAGGCCCTTCGCCTCGGCATCAGCCATGACGAGGTCTACGAATCCTGCAAGATCGACCGCTGGTTCCTGGAGCAACTCCAGGACATCGTCGACATGGAAGCCAAGGTGAAGGCGAACGGTCTTCCCAAGACTCCGGGCGCCTTCCGCCAGATCAAGGCTCTCGGCTTCTCCGATGCGCGCCTTGCGGTGCTCGTCCACAAGACCGAGGCCGAGGTGCGCGAGGCGCGCCGCGCCCTCGACGTGCGCCCTGTCTTCAAGCGCATCGATACCTGCGCGGCGGAATTCGCTTCGCCCACCGCCTACATGTACTCGACCTACACCGCGCCCTTCGCCGGCAAGCCGGCCGACGAGGCCAATCCGTCTGAGGCGCAGAAGGTCATCATCCTCGGCGGCGGCCCCAACCGCATCGGCCAAGGCATCGAGTTCGATTATTGCTGCTGTCATGCCTGCTTCGCACTGAAAGACGCGGGCTATGAGACCATCATGATCAACTGCAACCCGGAGACGGTCTCGACCGACTACGACACCTCCGACCGGCTCTATTTCGAGCCGCTGACGCAGGAAGACGTGTTGGAGATCATCGAGACCGAGCGCTCCAAGGGCACGCTCCACGGCGTGATCGTGCAGTTCGGCGGCCAGACGCCGCTGAAGCTCGCCCATGCGCTGGAAGAGGCCGGCGTGCGCATCCTCGGCACCTCGCCGGACGCTATCGACCTCGCGGAAGATCGCGACCGCTTCAAGCGCCTTCTCGACAAGCTGCACCTGAAGCAGCCCAAGAACGGCATCGCCTATTCGGTGGAGCAGGCCCGTCTGATCGCCACCGATCTCGGCCTGCCCTTCGTAGTGCGCCCGAGCTACGTGCTCGGCGGCCGCGCCATGGCGATCATCCGCGACGAGACGCAGTTCGAAGATTACCTGCTCGGCACCCTGCCCAGCCTGATCCCCTCCGACGTCAAGGCGCGCTACCCCAACGACAAGACCGGCCAGATCAACACCGTTCTGGGCAAGAACCCACTTCTCTTCGACCGCTACCTCTCGGACGCCATTGAGGTGGATGTGGACTGCCTCTGCGACGGCAAGGACACCTTCATCGCTGGCATCATGGAACACATCGAGGAAGCGGGCATTCACTCGGGCGATTCCGCTTGCTCGCTGCCGCCGCGCTCCCTGTCGGAAGAGACCATCGCCGAACTGGAGCGCCAGACGAAGGCGCTGGCCTTGGGCCTCGACGTGGGCGGCCTGATGAACGTGCAATACGCCATCAAGGACGGCACGATCTATGTGCTGGAAGTAAACCCCCGCGCCTCGCGCACCGTGCCCTTCGTGGCCAAGGTGATCGGCGAGCCCATCGCCAAGATCGCCGCCCGCGTGATGGCAGGCGAGCCTCTGGCGCAATTCGGGCTCACCCCGAAGGAACTGCCGCATATCGGCGTCAAGGAAGCCGTGTTCCCCTTCGCCCGCTTTCCGGGCGTGGACGTGCTGCTCGGGCCGGAAATGCGGTCCACGGGCGAGGTCATCGGCCTCGACCGGAGCTTCGGGGTAGCTTTCGCCAAGAGCCAGCTCGGTGSCGGCAGCCAGGTTCCGAAGACCGGCACCCTCTTCGTCTCCGTGCGCGACTCGGACAAGGAGCGCATCCTGCCGACCGTGCGCATGCTCGAGGAAGTGGGTTTCCGGGTGCTGGCAACGGCCGGAACTCAAAGATTCCTGGTGGAAAACGGCGTGAAGGCGAGCCGCATCAACAAGGTGCTGGAAGGCCGTCCGCACGTGGTGGACGCCATCAAGAATGGGGATATCCAGCTGGTCTTCAATACCACCGAAGGGGCGGGCGCCCTGTCAGATTCCCGCAGCCTTCGTCAGGCTGCCCTCTTGCATAAGATACCTTACTACACCACTCTTGCAGGAGCGATCGCTGCAGCCGAGGGCATCAAGGCCTATCTCGGCGGTGATCTCGAGGTTCGGCCGCTTCAGGACTATTTCGCCTGAGGCATCCGGCCTGCACAATGGAACTGCGAAGCTTCTAGGAAGTTTTCGTTGACATGCGAGGGCGCTGGAAACAGCGGCCTCGTACCTCTTTTTAGACGAGACAAACGATGGACAAGGTCCCTCTGACGATCAATGGTTTTGCGGCGCTGGAGGAAGAACTTCGGCAACGTCAACAGGTTGAACGCCCCCGGATCATCCAGGCGATCGCAGAAGCCCGTGCGCTTGGCGACCTGTCGGAGAACGCGGAATACCATGCCGCCAAGGAAGCCCAGTCCCTCAACGAGGGCCGCGTCCTTGAGCTGGAAAGCCTCATTTCCCGTGCGGAAGTCATCGATATCGCCAAGCTTTCGGGTGACCGGATCAAATTCGGCGCGACCGTGAAGCTGGTGGACGAGGACACCGAGGAAGAGAAGACCTACCAGATCGTGGGCGAACCCGAGGCCGACGTCCGCTCCGGTCGCGTCTCCGTCGCCTCCCCCATCGCCCGCGCCTTGATGGGCAAGACCATCGGCGACACGGTGGAGGTCTCGACCCCCGGCGGCGGTAAATCCTACGAAGTCGTCGGCGTTCGTTTCAGCGCCTGATATGATGAGGGAGCGAGTGATGAGACATCAGACCATGCTCCCTCAATCCCGCCGCTCATTCCTGATGAACCTGGCCTGCGCCGGACTTGCCGGCGCAGGCTTTGCCATGCCTGCCTCTGCACAAGCCCAAGGGTTCCCTCGTGCCTTCTCCTCGTTTTCCGTGGATGTCGGCCCTTTGGAGGCCAAGGGCCTCGGCGGCCCTTACGCGGATCTCGTAGCCCAAGCTGCTCTCGATGAACTGCGTCTTTCCTTCGCCGACCGGATAGACCCACGGGGTCCACGCCTCGTCCTCGTCGTCACGGGCGTCTTCCTCACATCCTCCCCTGGCGGCGGGCGGGGCTGGCGCAGCCGTGGCGACGGCGGCGGCGGCAGTGACGGCATGGACGGGGAAGCCCTGGCGGTCGGCCCAAGGGGCGAGCTCCTGGCGCGCTTTCCCCAGCATGCGGCGCTGGAAGCGGACAGAAGTATGCGCGAGCCGGATGAATTGGGCCGCACGGCAGCCATCGCCCGGCATTACGTGCGCTGGCTGCGCCGGCGGCTTTAATCAGTCTTATTCCGTCACTTCAGTCACATCTTCGATAGGCACCAGCGGCTCGTCCTTGATCAGGTCGAGGGTGAGCGCCGTGCGGACGTTACGGACGTTCGGCAGGGATGTGAGTTCGGAGACGAGTTCCTGGAACGAGGCTAGGTTCGGGGCTACGCACTTCATGATGAAGTCGATATCGCCCGAGAGAATCCAGCATTCGCGGACCATGGACCAGTCCTTGACCCGCTGCTCGAACTCGCGAAGCTCCTTCTTGCCCTGCACGTCGAGCTGAACCATGGCGAAGCAGACGATTTCGAAACCCAGTCCCTTCGGGTCGAGGATCGCGCGATAGGCCTTGATGACGCCGGCGCTTTCGAGCGCCCGCACCCGGCGCAGGCAGGGAGGGGCCGACAGGCCGACACGCCGCGCCAGCTCCACATTCGTGATGCTGCCGTCGGCTTGCAGTTCTCTTAAGATGGCCCAGTCGATGGAATCGAGGCGTCCGCGCACGGTAACTCCAGGAGACATGATCGAAACGGCCGGGAAAAACCCTTTTCCGCCCGGATCATGAGGCATTGGTCAAAAAACTCGTCTTGGCTGAGTAGACCGTGTAGAGGGTCTACACAAGAAGGGCAGGCGATTAAGTCGCAACGAACTTCATGAACTCCACAGGCTCATTGATCGAATGTTGCGCGATTTGACCGGCCCGGCCCCTCTCCTGACCTCCTGGGTTCTGACCGACGGCAAGGCCGGMGATGAGCTTCAGGCCCTGAGCGTTACCGAGGCCTTGGGGCTGGAACCCGAGATCCGCCGCGTCGATCCGAAAGCCCCTTTCGTTTGGGCTATGCCCTGGGGCCCCATCGACCCGCGCGAGCGCCCCGGCACCCCCCGAAGCCCCCTTGCCCCGCCTTTTCCCGATATTCTCATCGCCTCCGGCCGCCGCGCCGTGCCCTATCTGCGCTTCGTGAAGAAGGCTTCGGGCGGCAGAACCTATACGGTTTTCCTGAAAGACCCCCGCACAAGCCCGAAAGCCGCCGATTTCATCTGGTCCCCGGCATATGACCGCCTGCGCGGTCCGAATGTGCTCACCACCCTCACACCGCCCCACCGCGTCTCGGCGCAGCGGATCGAAGAGGCCCGCGCCCACCTGGATCCCAGGCTGGCTTATCTTCCCCAGCCCCGTGTCGCGGTTCTCGTGGGCGGCGATAGCCGCCATCACCGGTTTCAGGAGGGCGATGTGGCGCGCCTCATGGCGCATCTCACAAGCTTGGCGGAAACAGGAGCGGGGCTGATGATGACGGCTTCGCGCCGCACCCCGCCCGCCCTGCGGAAAGCCTTGGCCGCATTGGCGCAGAAGCATGGCGGCTTCTTCTGGGACGGCTCGGGCGAGAACCCCTATGTGGCTCTGCTCGGCCTTGCGGATTTCATCGTGGCGACGGCCGATTCCTTCAACATGATCGGCGAAGCGGCGGCCACGGGGCGGCCGATCCTGGTCTTCGAGCCCTCCGGCGGACATCCGAAACTCGCTGTTTACATGCAAAGCTTGAAGGCCCATGGAGTTGTGCATGCCTTCGAGGGCAGACTTGAAGGACAGCCCTACCAACCCTTAAATTCAACACCTCAGATTGCGGATGCCATCGCGCGGGGCTTCAGCCTTCACCGCCGCGCCCTCGGTTTGCCGGATATCGCCTTTTCACTGGAGACCTCCTGATGGCCCATTCTCACGCCAAGCTCATCATCATCGGCTCGGGCCCGGCAGGCTATACGGCGGCGATCTATGCGGCGCGGGCGCTCCTCGAACCCGTGATGATCTCCGGTTTCCAGCCCGGCGGCCAGCTTATGATCACCACCGATGTGGAGAACTATCCCGGCTTCGCAGAGGTGATCCAGGGCCCTTGGCTTATGGAGCAGATGCGTCTCCAGGCCGAGCATGTGGGCACCAAGATGATCTCGGACCACATCACCAAGGTGGACCTGAAGCAGCGTCCCTTCCGCCTCGAAGGCGATTCCGGCGACGTCTATACCTGCGACTCGCTCATCGTCGCGACCGGCGCCCAGGCCAAATGGCTGGGCCTGCCCTCCGAGGGCCTGTTCCAGGGCTTCGGCGTCTCGGCCTGCGCCACCTGCGACGGCTTCTTCTATCGCAACAAGGAAGTCGTGGTGGTGGGCGGCGGCAACACCGCCGTCGAGGAGGCGCTCTACCTCGCCAACCTCGCCTCGAAGGTCACGCTTGTTCACCGCCGCGATTCCCTGCGTGCCGAACGCATCCTCCAGGATCGCCTGTTCAAGCATCCCAAGATCGAGGTGATCTGGAACAATGCCGTCGAGGAGATCTGCGGCACCGAGAACCCCTCCTCCGTCACCCATCTGCGCCTGAAGAACCTCGTTTCGGGCGAGGCGTCGGACTTTAAGACGGACGGCGTTTTCATCGCCATCGGTCACAAGCCCTCCACAGAGCTGTTCGTGGGGCAGCTCGACATGAAACAGGGCGGCTATCTCCAGGTTAATCCGGGCACGACCACCACCAACATTCCGGGCGTTTTCGCCGCCGGCGACGTGACGGACGACATCTACCGCCAAGCCGTCACTTCGGCAGGCATGGGATGCATGGCAGCTCTCGACGCCGAGCGATACTTGGCGGCCCTTGAAGCCACCCAGGAAGCCGCCGAATAGATTTATTAACAACTGGTTAGTCCTCTGCTCGGATTCCTGTTGCGTCGGACGGCTACCTCATAAGAAATAAGGTGCCCCGCGTCAGGTGCATGCGAGGCATGAGAGGCACGCCGTGGACTGGGACAAAATCCGGATTTTCTACACCGTCGCGGAAGCGGGAAGCTTCACGCGGGCGGGTGACGATCTGGGCCTCAGCCAATCGGCGGTGAGCCGCCAGATCAGCGCGCTCGAACGCGAGTTGAAGGCCCCCCTCTTCCACCGCCACGCCCGCGGGCTCATTCTTACCGAGCAGGGCGATCTTCTGTTCCGCGCCGCCCGCGACATGCGCATGCGCCTCGAGACCACCAAGGCGCGTCTTGTGGAGACGAGCGAGCGCCCCTCGGGCGAACTGAAGGTGACGACCACAGTGGGCCTCGGCTCCATCTGGCTGGCCCAGCGCGTCGCCGAATTCCTGGACCTCTACCCGGACGTGCGGGTTGAGCTGATCCTCTCCAACGAGGAACTGGATCTCGCCATGCGCGAGGCCGACGTCGCCATCCGCCTGCGCCGCCCGGCCCAGCCGGACCTGATCCAACGTCGCCTCTTCACGGTGCACTTCCACGTCTATGCATCGACCGACTACATTAAGCGCTTCGGCGAACCGAAGACGCTGGAAGATCTGGACGAGCACCGCATCATCTCGTTCGGCGGAGATCAGCCCTCCTATCTCATGTCCGTGCACTGGCTCGCGACAGCGGGACGCGAAGGCAAGGAAGCGCGCCAGTATCATTACGTGGTGAACAACATCACCGCCTTGAAACTCGCGGTGGAGACCGGAGCCGGCATTGCCGTGCTGCCGGATTATGCGGCCGTGGGCAATCCGAACCTGACCCAGGTTCTGCGGGATGTAGAGATGCCCTCGCTGGACAGCTACCTCGTCTATGCCGAGGAAATGCGCTCGGTCGCCCGCGTCCAGGCTTTTCGCGATTTCCTGATCTCCAAGGCCCAGCGCTGGACGTTCTAGACCTGACCCACTCTTGTGGACGGCTCTTAAAGCTTTGCTGCGCCTCATATTCCAGGATGAACCGGGTCTGCTTTATCCGGACGTCCTAAAGCCGGAATCGGCTCCAACCTCTGCAAGCTTCGCCGAATATGACAGTGCAATGGCACAAGCCATGCGCAGAACGCAGCCCTTTCATGAGGCATATTGCATTGCAAATAAGCTGCAGGCAGTCGATATCACCCTTGGCTGATTTCAACGCGGCACCGCTTTTCTTCCTCCCGGCGCTGCCGTGTCGGCCGTTCCCTCTGGAAGGTTTTGACTCTTTTGTCGGACCTCACTTTATGCCGGGCCTTTGGCCCGGCTTTTTTTTGCTTCAGGGCCTTAACATTAGCAGCGCTACTTGGACCCTGGCCGTGTGACCTCTTCCTTCAGCATGCGGCGCAGGATCTTGCCGACATTGGTTTTCGGCAGAAACTCCCGAAACACCACCCGGCGCGGTACCTTGTAGCCGGTCAGGTTCTCGCGGCAGAAGAGGCGCAGGTCCTCGGCGGTCAGGGCCGGATCCTTGCGGACCACATAGGCCACGACGGCCTCGCCGGATTGCTCATCCGGTAGACCGACGACAGCCACCTCCATGACGCCGGGATGCTGGGCGATCACGTCCTCGACCTCGTTCGGATAGACGTTGAAGCCCGAGACCAGGATCATGTCCTTCATCCGGTCCACGACCTTCACCTGACCGTCCGGAAGGATGGTGCCCACATCGCCCGTGCGGAAATAGCCGTCGGGCGTCATGACCTTGGCGGTCTCCTCCGGGCTCTCCCAGTAGCCAGCCATCACCTGCGGGCCCTTGACGCAGATCTCGCCGCGTTCGCCCATGGGCAGGGTGGCGCCGTCCGTCGAGCGAATGACGACATCGGTGGAGGGCACCGGATAGCCGATGGTGCCGGTGAATTCCTTGATGTCGAGACGATTGACGCAGACGACCGGCGAGGTCTCGGACAAGCCGTAGCCCTCGACGATGGGGCGGCCGGAAATTTCCTTCCACTTGCGCGCCACCGTCTCCTGGGTCGCCATGCCGCCCGCAACCGAAAAGACGAGATGGGAGAAATCCACATCCTTGATGCCCTCGGCATGCGCCAGAGCATTGTAAAGCGTGTTGACGCCGGCCATGAGCGTGAAGTGACTTTTCTGCAGAATCTTCACGAAGCCCGGAATGTCGCGCGGATTGGCGATTAGCAACTGGCAGCCGCCGATCTTCGTCATTAGAAGCGCACAGGCCGTCAGCGCGAAGATATGATAGAGCGGCAGCGCGGTGACCATCGTGTGATCGTCGCGCTCGCCGAAGAAGGGACGCATCCACGCTTCGCATTGAAGCGTGTTCGCGGCCACGTTGCGGTGGAGAAGAATGGCGCCTTTCGAGACGCCCGTTGTTCCGCCGGTATATTGCAGAAACGCGATGTCGTCCGGCTTCACCTCCACAGGCTGCGGCTTCTTCGCGAGGCCCTGTTTGTGGATGCTGGCAAACGATAGAGCGCCCGGAATGTTGTACGGCTTGACCGCCTTTTTCACATAACGCGACACCAGATTGACGATCTGCCCTTTCAGGCCGAGCAGGTCGCCTGGCTTCACGATGATGACCTTGGTCAGCGTGACATCCGTCATCGCCTCCTGCACGGTCTCCGCGAAATTCTCCAGCACGAAGAGAGTCTGCACACGCGCGTTCAGCAGTTGATGGCGCAACTCGCGGGCAGTGTAGAGTGGATTGACATTGATGACGACGCCGCCTGCCAGCAGCACGCCGAACATGAGCGCCGGATAGGCCATCACATTCGGCAGCATGATCGCGACGCGATCGCCTTTCTTGAGACCCTGGCTCTGCAGCCATGAGGCCACCGCCTCGGCGCTGCGATTGAGCTCGGCATAAGTCATCTTCGTGCCGAAACTCTCGACCGCCGCACGGTTCGCATAATTGGCGACGGCGGCCTTGTAGATGTCGACGATGGTGCCGATGCGGTTCTCGTCGATCGTCTGCGGAACATTCGGCGGATAGGATTGCAGCCAAGGGCGGGTCGAGGCGGTTCCAGCGGCATCGTTGAGGGTGGCCGCCGGTGTCGTGGCGTTCATCTTTTCTTCCTCCCGCTTCAAGCGAGGTCAACTTCGATGGAGATGATATCTCCTTAAGGCAGAGATTGGCGCGGAAGACTTCCTTTGTCGATGGGCCGAAGGAACGAGAAACGGCCGGTTCTGGTGAAACCGGCCGTTCCTATGTGTGCTTTGAGCTCAAAACCTGCTGATCGGCGCTCTAATGGGCTTTGTGRAGCACCATTTCCGCAGGCTTGCCGCTCAGTTCGGAGAGATGGTCGAAATGCGTGGAGAACGTGCCGACGCCGGCCGTCACGGACCGCAATTCGATGATCAGATCGCCGATTTCCGCCTCCGGGATCGTCGCGCTGATCACATCCCATCCGGGCCAGCCGGCCCTGCTGTCATAGCCGAGGATCTGCCCGCGCCGCGCTGTGACGAGGCCGGTCGCCTTGGACAAGGCCTCGGTCGGAATTGCGATCTCGGCGGAAAGCACAGGCTCCAACAGCACGGGCTTCGCCTTCGGCAGCGCCTCCGAGAGCGCAAGCTTGGCCGCAGCCTGGAAGGCGGCATCGGATGAATCCACCGTGTGATAGGAGCCGTCCGTGAGCGTCACGGCGATATCCACCAGCGGGAAGCCGAGCGGGCCGCTCTTCAACGCGTCGCGCACGCCTGTTTCCACCGATGGAATGTACTGGCGGGGCACGACGCCACCGGTGATCTTGTCTTCGAAGAGGAAGCCCTCGCCTTTCGGCAACGGCCTGATTTCGAGCATCACATCGCCATACTGGCCGTGACCACCGGTCTGCTTGCGATGCCTGCCGCGCGCCGATGCGGGACCGCGGATGGTTTCGCAATAAGCCACACGCGGCTTCATCATTTCAACGCCGACCTGGAACCGCGACGCAAGCTTTTCGACAGCGACACGCAGATGCATCTCGCCCTGTCCGAGCAGCCTGATCTCGCCCATATCGGGGCGGGTTTCGACGACGAGGGAAGGATCCTCCTCCGTGATTTTCGTCAACGCGCTGGAGAGGCGCACATCGTCCTTGCGATCCTTAACCTTGATCGCCAGCACGTAAACGGGTTCAGGCGGCGCGGAGGATACGATGGCATCAGGACGCACCTTGCCGGATGCGAAGCTGTCACCTGTGGCGATGCCTTCCAGCCTCCCGAAGCCCACGGTATCGCCGGCCTTTGCTTCTGGCATGCGCGTGGTGTTGCTGCCGACAATCGTCATCAGGCTGCCGATGCGCGCTTCCGTGCCGCGCGATCCCAGAACCGTATCGCCTTCATGGAACACGCCGCGAAGGACGCGGGCGAGCGAGAGCTTGCCGCCCTGCCCCATATGCTGCGTTTTCATGACCTGCGCGAGAGGCGGTCCATCCTCGGAAAGTCCAAGGCGGGTGCGGGTTTCTTCCAATCCCGGCGCTTCGTGGCGCAGCGCTTTGAGAAGCCGTGTCACGCCGTTGCCGCGCTCCGCCGAACCAATGAGGGCTGGCACTACATGCCGCTCCTTCAGCTCGCGCGACAGATCGTCGAACACGCGGTCGCGCGGAGGCTCGATCTCGGAGATCAGCTCTTCCATCAAGGAATCGTCGTAATCGGCGAGACGTTCGAGCATCGCGTAGCGCGCTTCGCGCTCGCGGGAATCCTCGCCGTCCGGAAATTCGACGATCTCGCTCGGTGCATGCTCGCGATAGATGAAGGCCCGCTCGAGCGCGAGGTCGATGAAGCCCCTCACGATGCCGTCCTTCCACAGCGGGATCTGGCGCAGGAGCAATGGCGTACGCGAGGCCTGCTGCAGGAGTGCGAGTGTTTCACGCACGCGCTGCGTGGCCGTGTCGATCTTGTTGATGAACAGGAAGCGCGGAATGTCGGCTTCCTCGAGCTCTCGCAGGATCACTTCGAGAGCGGGCACCTTGCGCTCGTCCGCCTCGCACACGACGATCGCTGCGTCGCAGACCGGCGTGACATTGCGCATTTCGTGCAGAAATTCCATGGAGCCGGGGCAGTCGATGAAGGTCATCGTCTCGCCCATGAATTCGACCGTCGCCACATTGGGCTCGATGCTCATGCCGTGAGAACGGGCCTGTGCGCTCGCATCACCGACGCTGTCGCCGTTGGCGACGCGGCCTGCGCGGGAGATCGCACCCGTCCGCTCCAAAATCGCTTCGAGAAGCGTGGTCTTGCCGCTCTGAAATGGGCCGACGATGGCAATGCATCGCGGGCCCGCCGCTTGTCTGCCGTTGGGTGCCATGAAAAGTCTCCTTCCCTTGCCCCCGTTGGTGTGCGCCCTTTGTCGTTTCGGCGCTTGGCAGTCCTTATTTTTAAAGAATGCTCTGCTCATTGAGCGCGGTTGGCAAGGTGTCTTTTGCGCAACCGAAAACGGCCAAGCTTTCGCTTGGCCGTTGAATTATGCCCTGATGTCAGAGGATTATCGCGCGGCTCGCAACTCGAAATCGCTGACGCCGAGGGCGAAGTTCAAACCGGTCTGCCCGCTGACGGAAAGCGGCTGTAGGGCAATCGATCTGTTGGAACCGCCGACCAGAACATTGGCTCCAAGGCCCGCGCCGACGGTCGCCTCGGCCGTGGCCCCGACATAGCTGCCGGCCAGCGAGCCCGGCGCAAGGCTGCCTCCGGAGAAGACCGCCCAGGCGAGCACGCCTCGTCCCGTCACGCCCAGATCGAGCCCGAAGCGGCGGATCACGCCGACATAGCGTTCGTTGCGGCCCCGGCGGGGATCGAAGGTGCAGACCGTGGTTTTCTGCGATGTCACGATAAGCCCGATGCCACCTGACACGCTGCAGGTCAGCGCGCCCACACGGGTGCGGCTTTGGGCTTGTGCCTCATGGAGGCCCGCGGATGCGATGAGCGCAAGAGCGGCAACGGGGAGAGCGGCGCGGCGCATGGTCATCTCCTAAGCGCGTTGAAGCTTAGCGATCAACCGGCATGCAGGAATGTCGTTCCATCTTTAGGTCGACACTCCTGCAGCTATATCGGATTGCCTCGGGAGTTATCTCGTACTCCCGAGGCAGTAGATTAAGCACTGAGCATCTTTTCACGCAAAACCGGTTCCCACTTTTGCGTTCGATGCTTTAGCGCAGCGATCCGCAGAAACGCTGGATGCGGTTGCAGGCGTCTTCCAGCGCCGCGTTCGAGGTGGCGTAGGAGATGCGGAGATTCGGGCCGAGGCCGAAGGACGAACCGTGCACCGCGGCGACGCCCTCGGTTTCCAGAAGCTCGGCGACGAAGTCCTCGTCCGTCGCGATGACCTTGCCCGATGGCGCGGTCTTGCCGATGGCTTCGGCACAGGACGGATAGACGTAGAACGCGCCTTCCGGCATAGGGCACTTCAGGTACTTTGACTGGTTGAGCATGGAGACCACGAGATCCCGGCGCTCCTCGAAAGCCTTCTTGAACACTTTGAGGTGATCCTGCGGACCGTCGAGCGCTTCCACGGCCGCCCATTGCGAGATCGCGCTCGTGCCGGAGGTCTGCTGGCCCTGCACGAAGTCCATAGCCTTGATCAGGTGCTCGGGGCCGCCTGCATAGCCGATACGCCAGCCGGTCATGGCATAGGCCTTCGACACGCCGTTCATGGTGAGCGTGCGCTCATAGAGACGGGGCTCGACCTGAGCGGGCGTGACGAACTCGAAATCGCCATAGGTGAGATGCTCGTACATGTCGTCGGTGAGCACCCACACATGCGGATGGCGCATCAGCACGTCGGTGATGGCCTTCATCTCTGCATAGGAATAGGCGGCGCCGGTCGGGTTCGACGGCGAGTTGAGGATGATCCACTTGGTCTTGGGCGTAATCGCGCGATCGAGATCCTCGGCCTGGAGCTTGAAGTCGTGCTCCATGGTACAATCGACGAAGACCGGCTTGCCGCCGCACAGCACCACCATCTCCGGATAGGACACCCAGTAGGGTGCCGGCACGATGACCTCGTCGCCCGGATTCAGGGTCGCGAGCAGCGCGTTGTAGATCACGTGCTTGCCGCCGGTGGACACGATGGTCTGCGAGGGCTTGTAGTCCAGGCCGTTCTCGCGCTTGAACTTGCGGGAGATCGCCTCGCGCAGGGGCACGATGCCGGACACGGGCGTGTACTTCGTCTCACCGCGGCGGATGGCGGCGATGGCGGCTTCCTTGATGTTGTCGGGCGTGTCGAAATCCGGCTCGCCGACGGAAAGACTGATCACGTCCCGGCCCTGGGCTTTGAGATCGCGCGCTTTCTGCGTGATGACGATGGTTGCAGACGGCTTGATGCGCGAGAGGGCGTCAGACAAAAAGCCCATGGGAATCCTCCGATTGGGACGGTAAGAAGGGAGCGTGACGGCGGCGGACCCTAATGCGGTCAAGCCGTCCAAGCAAGCAAAACAGCCCCGTTGAATGGGGTTTTTGAGGAGCCGCCTTTTCCCATGACAATTTCCGTGACCCGCCGCCTTGCGCTCGGCCTTTTCGCCGGTGCCGCCCTTCTGTCCACCGCTGTCACCGCGCAGACCTATCCCAGCCGCGTGATCAAGATGGTGGTTCCCTACCCGGCCGGCGGCCCCACGGACGTGATCGCCCGCATCGTGGCCGAGGAAATGGGCAAGGATCTCGGCCAGAACGTGATCGTCGAGAACCTGGCCGGCGCCTCCGGCGCCGTCGGCACCCGGTCCGTGGCGCGGGCAGAACCCGATGGCTACACCATCGTGTTCGGCAACAACCAGACCCACGGGAACAACATGTTCCTGCTGCGGGAGCCCGGTTACGATGCGGTGAAGGACTTCGCACCTCTCGCGGGCGCTGGCGCGTTCGAGCACGTCTTCGTGGTGCAGAACGACCTGCCCGCGAAAACCATCCCCGAGCTGATCGAGCTGGCCAAGAAGGACCCTGGCAAGCTGAATTACGGTTCGACCGGCGTCGGCTCGGGCTCGCATCTCGCCACCGAACTCTTCATGACCCGCACGGGCACCAAGATGACCCACGTTCCCTTCCGGGGCGCGGCTCCCCTGGTGACGGAGCTCATGGCCGGGCGCATCGACGTGTCGAACTCCACCCTGCCAAGCGTGCTCAGCCAGTTCCAGGCCGGGCAGATGCGGGCCATAGGCATCGCAAGCCCGCAGCGCAATCCGCAGGCTCCCGACGTTCCGACCCTTCGTGAGCAGGGCATCACCAATGCGGATGCGGAATCCTGGGCCGCCTTCTTCGCGCCCGTGAACACGCCCAAACCCGTTCTCGACAAGCTCTCAGCCACGATCATCGCGATCCTGAACAAGCCCGACGTGAAGGAACGCATCACTAAGCTTGGCTTTACTTTGAACGTCCGTGATCCGGAGACCTTCAAGCCTTACCTGAACAAGGAAATCCAGACCTGGGCCGAGATCATCAAGGCCGCCGGCATCAAGGCGGAATAAGCAGTCGGCTCATCGCATGACGTTGGATGGCCGGGCTCGCCCGGCCATCTGCTTTTTGGGAGCGGATTCCTTCCCCTCAAGCTGGGCCGCCAACGAACTAAATGGTTAATGATTAGTTAAGACGGGCACTTAGCCAAGCATCTGAAAGGATGACTTCAGTCCCCGCGTGGAACTTTCCTGAGTCACAGAGGTTTTTTATCCAAATCCACCTTGGCCCCTTAAGGGGAAGAACCAATGAAAAGCTTCCGCTCAAGAAAGACCTGCAACGTCGCATCCCGCGCCCACCGCATCGATGCGCAGCAACAGAGCCGCTGGTCCCTGGCGCTGATCATGCTCATGGGCTTTGCGACGCTCTCGGTCCTCGCAACCACGCAATCCCTGTCGGCTCAGGACACGAATACTGTCCACGTCTATTCACACCGATAACGCCGGAGTGATCGGGGGCAAGGTTGACGCCCTGCCCCAAAGGGTTAGCTCTCCGACCCTGGACTACGGAGAGCTTCGATGATGATACCCCGCCTTGCCCTCGCCTGCGCCCTGACCTTTGCCGCCATTCCGGCAGCCCTCGCCCAGGACACGCAGCGCCTTCGCACAGACAAGGTCGAGGTCGTCGTCGAGACCGTTGCCCGGGGTCTGCAAAACCCCTGGAGCCTCGCCTTTCTTCCCGACAACAGAATGCTCGTGACGGAAAAGCCCGGCCGCCTGCGCATCGTGGACGCCCAAGGCAATCTCTCCGAGCCGATCAAGGGGCTTCCGCGCATCTCGGCCCGTGGCCAGGGAGGCCTTCTCGATGTGGTCCTCGACCCCAGTTTCAGCCAGAATCGCCTGGTCTACCTGAGCTTCGCCGAGGATCGGGGCGAAGGCCGGAACGGCACGAGCGTGGCCCGCGCCCGTCTGAGCCAGGATGGAAGCACTCTTGAGGACACCCAGGTTATCTTCCGCCAGGAGCCTTCCTATGCGGGCACTCAGCATTTCGGTTCGCGTCTCGTCTTTGCCCGTGACGGCAATCTCTTCGTGACGCTCGGCGAACGCAACGACCTGCGCGATCAGGCGCAAAGCCTCAACAACCATCTCGGCAAGATCGTTCGCATCAAGCCGACCGGCGGAGCCGTATCGGACAATCCGTTCACGAACCGCGAGGACGCGCGGCCGGAAATCTGGTCGTCCGGCCATCGCAACGTGCAATCGGCGGCGCTCAATCCGACGAGCGGTGAACTCTGGGTCGTCGAGCACGGCGCGCGGGGCGGCGACGAGGTCAACATTCCCCAGAAGGGCAAGAACTATGGCTGGCCCGTGATCTCCTACGGCGTGCACTATTCCGGCCAGAAGATCGGCGAAGGCACGCGCAAGCCCGGCCTGGAGCAGCCGACCTATTACTGGGATCCGTCGATCGCGCCTTCGGGCATGGCGTTCTATACCGGCGACAAGTTCCCCGCCTGGCGCGGCAGCATTCTCGTCGGCGCGCTGGCGGGTAAGCTCGTGTCGCGGCTCGAGACCAGCGGCAACAAGGTGACCGGCGAGGAGAGGATGCTGCAGAATCTCGGCGAGCGCATCCGCGATGTGCGCCAGGGACCGGATGGCTTGGTCTACCTGCTCACCGATTCCTCACAAGGCCGCATCCTGCGGATGAAGCCCGCCGAATAAGGCTGTTCTACCCGCGCGGCCCGAACAGGATGATCGCCGCGCCGGCAAGACAGAACGCGGCACCCGCCAGATCCCAGCGGTCCGGGCGGGTGTTCTCCACGCCCCAAAGCCACAGGAGCGAGGCCACGATATAGATGCCGCCATAGGCCGCATAAGCGCGCCCGGCGGCATCGCTCGGCGCAAGGGTCAGGAGGTAGGCGAAGAGCGCAAGAGAGCCCATGCCCGGCGCGAGCCACCAGGCCGATTTGTCCAGGCGCAGCCACGCCCAGAACGCGAAGCATCCCGCGATCTCGGCAAAAGCCGCGCCGGCATAGATGGCGAATGTCACCTTACCTGCCTTGGAAGATGAAGGCCGCTCCGCCGGCGATGAGGCAGAAGCCGACCAGATGGTTCCAGCCGAGCGGCTCCTTGAGGTACAGCACCGAGAAACCCGCGAAGACCAGAAGCGTGATCACCTCCTGCATCGTCTTCAGCTCGGCCGCCGAATAGACCTCGGAGCCGATGCGGTTCGCCGGCACGGCCAGCCAGTATTCGAAGAAGGCGATGCCCCAGCTCACGATGACGGCCATCCAGAGCGCCGTCGTTTTAAATTTCAGGTGCCCATACCAGGCAAAGGTCATGAAGACGTTCGATGCAACGAGCATCAGCACAGGCGTGACATGCGGATTCATGGGATGGCCGAAAATTGAAGAGATGGGAGGTGAGGTTGCCGGGTAAAATTGTTCCCTGCCCTATTCCTCCCACCGGCCATGTCAAGCCGCTCTCAATCAACCTGTTGGGTCAGGTTGAAAAATGCCGCAGCCCGAATGGGCGCCTGGGTCTCGGCATCAGCAAGCGACGGCCTGCGCGCCGGGTCGCGGCGGGCGGCAGGCTTGCCCCGCGGGAGCAGGCCGAGCGTTGAGGCGCGCCAGCACTTCCGAACCACCGGCGATCTGCGGATTGGACGGATCGAAGCCTTCCCGCCGCTCGCGTTGCGTGACGAGGCTGCGTGCGCTCTCGAATGCCGCATCGAGACGCGGCTCCCGGCGCAGGGACTTGTTGAAGAAGGCATCACCGAAATAGGTCCAGGTCGCGCCGTCGCGGCAGCCGAAGGATGGCTTGTCGGCGGCAGCCGCCGTAATCACGAGTGTGCGCGGATCGGCGAGAGCCTTCGCGAACACGCCTGAATAGCATGCCGAGACGATGACGATGCGATGCTGGGCCTTCGTCTCGTTGAGCAGAACCTTCACGTCGTTGGGCGTCATCAGCTGCGTATCGCGCCCGGCCACGATGCCGACGCCCTCCGGCGCGCCATGCGAGGTGAGCACGAGCGCGACCATATCCTCCGCCGGATCGAGAACCTGCCCCGTCGCTCGCGCTGCGGCGAGCAGGATGGATGGTGTCGCATTAGAGCGGCGCTTGGTGTTGAAGCGCACGATGGTGCGCCCCTTCGAGCCGAGCTGCGTTTCGAGAATGCGCGCGGCGCCCTTCGCCTCGCTCTCGAACACGCTTTGCGGACCCCACAAACCGAAGGAGAGAACATAGACATCAGCCTGCCCCGGCCTTTGCGGCTGTAGCGCAAACCGCTGTGATTGGGCCGAACTCTCTGTAGCCGCACCGGCGGACAGCAAAGCTGCGATCAGGCAAAGCGTGAAGAACCGGCGCATGGCGACCTTTTTCTCTGTCGGAACACTCTAACAGCCGCACCGCTGCAAGGCCAGGAGTGGGTAACCGGGAATGCCGGCAAAATCGGAAAGGCCATCCAAAGCTGAACCGAAAGCCCTCTGAATGGTTTCCCTTGTCACAGAATTCAACGACGAGCGTTTACGAAGAGGGTTTCGATGGATATCGCGCTAGACAAGGTGTGCGAACTCATTCTCCGGGTCAAAGCCATTGATGTGAAGGAGGGGCCGACCGATCCGGCCTCGGGCTCCAATCCCATCGATGACGGCGCCATCGACGCCCTGACCGCCTCGCCCGACGATGCCACGGAAGAGGAGCTGCGCGACGTGATCGCCGGCCTCAACGACGATGAGCGCGCAGATCTCATCGCGCTTGTCTATATTGGCCGTGGCGACATGGAGCCGGAGGAATGGGGCGACGCGGTGCGCCTTGCACGAGAGCGAGAAGAGGCAAACTCGGTGTCGACCGCCGACTGGCTGATCGGAATTCCCAACCTCGCCGACCTCCTTGACGAGGGCCTGAACGCCATGGGGCGCAGCTGTAGCTGAAGGCCCGAAGCATAGCCGGAACGTGCGGAGCCACATAGACAGACACCACATCCATCCTGACTATCAGCTCTTAAAGCACCACCCAATTGGCTCAAATCTTTGCGATTGCCGGCCCGATTGGTGTTTTGATGTGCATGGCATCGCCGGCACGGTAACGGTGCCCTATTTGCGACACCAAGCGGGCCAACAATTATATCCATAAATGCATGGAGGATGTCATGTGTCCACGATCTCCAAAGGACAGTCGTGAGGACGACATGCAGGACGAGGTTTTGCATGCCGTCCACGACGCCATGAACGAAAATCAGGTTTCCGCAGAAGCCGCAGCTCCTGCGGTCGAGGCCGCTTCTACTGATAAGGCAAACCAGATCCAGGTTATCGAGACTACAGTCGAACTCGACCGTGTCGCAATTTACCTCAAAGGGCCGACGGCATTCAGTGCCTGAACGGCTACCTTTCCAAACTCATCCCCGACCCTGATCATCGCTCGATCCCACAAGATCGAGAGGGCATGATGTTTCGCATGCCAGGATCGGCGGCTTTACTCCTAGGCCGTTTTACAAAGCTACACCGTTGCCCTAAGCATCGAACGAGAAACATCATAACCTCGTAGGACTGCGATGACTGGGAAATGGCATGAGGCCAATCGGGCCAATTGGAACAAGCGGGCGGCGTTGCATATCCGGGATGTGACCGGCTTCTACAACGTCGATGGCTTCCTGGCCGGGGAAGACAAACTCCACGCGATTGAAGCGGCCGAGATCGGCGATTTGAAGGGCAAACGCCTTCTGCATCTCCAATGCCATTTCGGGCTCGACACTCTGTCGCTTGCCCGCCGCGGCGCCATCGTGACGGGCCTCGATTTCTCCCCCGTAGCGATCGAAGGCGCGCGTGAACTCGCCCACAAAGCCAACCTGCCCGCGACCTTCGTGGAAGCCGATGTCTATGAGGCGCGCCAAGTCATCGAAGGTTCCTTCGACATGGTCTATTCCACATGGGGCACAATCTGCTGGCTGCCCGATGTGAAGCGATGGGCGAAGGCGGTGTCCGACATGCTGGTGCCGGGTGGAGTTTTCTATTTCCTTGATTCCCATCCCTCTGCCCAGCTCCTCGACGAGCAGAATGGTCACCTTCAACCGACTTATGGATGGCGCACGCCAGAAACCAAGCCCGACGCCTTTCCCGAGACGCAGTCCTACACAGGCGACGCCCACAGCGAACCCGTGATCCACTATAACTGGATCCATCCCCTGTCCGACATCATCGGCGGCCTTCTGGAGGCTGGCCTACGGCTGGAGTTCCTGCACGAACACGAATATCTGCCCTACAAGCTCTTCCCCATGATGGTGCCCGCCGGCAAAGGCCTCTTCCGGTTGCCTGATGGCGAGGTGCCTATCCCGCTGTCATTCTCGCTGAGGGCGGTGAAACCGTAGGTAGGGACAGTCGGCGATTAACCACACAGTATCTAAACTTTTGATTGTATAATGTAACTTTGCTACTCATGGGTGCACAACCTAAGATGATGTGCGCCCGTGAGTACAACTGCTTTTTCCTGTCCTCCTTCTGTCGAGAGCTTCATCGCCCGCTGGACTGCCCGTGAAGGCGGCGCCGAGCGCGCGAATTACCAGATGTTCCTCTCGGAACTGTGCGATGTCCTTGAGGTGTCGCGGCCCGATCCTGCGGGCAATGAGCGCGAGTTGAACGATTACGTGTTCGAACGCGCCGTGCGCCCACGTGACAGCGACGTCGCGACGGCCTCCAAGCGCATCGATCTCTACAGGAAGAACGCCTTCATCCTGGAGGCCAAGCAATCTCGCCTGCCGGGCAAGAAGAACGCCATTCCCGGCCAGCTCTCCATGCTCGCCAACGAGCCAGCCGAACTCGGCAAGCGCAGCATCGCGCGCGGCTGGGACGTGATGATGAAGAACGCGCGTCAACAGGCGGAATCTTATGTCTTCCTGCTCGATGCGAACCACCCCGCGCCACCCTTCATCATTGTCTGCGATGTGGGCCATTGCCTTGAGCTTTACGCCGATTTCACCGGCACCGGCCGAGCCTACAGCCATTTCCCGGATCGCAACGGCTTTCGCATCTACATGGAGGATTTGCGCAAGGAAGAGGTGCGCATTCGTCTCAAGTGCATCTGGCTGGAACCGCATTCGCTCGACCCATCGAAGGAAGCAGCTCGCGTCACCCGCGATATCGCCAAGCGCCTCGCTCAGGTGAGCAAGGCGCTGGAGGATGGCGGCTGCAACGCAGAGGACGTAGCGCATTTTCTCATGCGCTGTCTTTTTACCATGTTCGCGGAGGACGTGGGACTTCTGCCGCCCGACAGCCTCAAGAGCCTGCTGGAGAGAAGCGTCAACGATCCCTCGCATTTCCCGCATCGTTTGAAGGCGCTCTGGCAGCAGATGGAGAAGGGCGACGAGTTCAGCCATGTCATCGAGGCGCGTGTGCGCCATTTCAACGGCGGCCTCTTCAGGGATACCACCGTGTTCGATCTCGGCCGAGAAGAGATCGGTGAATTGCTGGCCGCCGCGAATTATTCATGGACCGAGGTAGATCCGGCGATCTTCGGCACATTGCTGGAGCAGGCGCTAGAAAAGTCCGAGCGCAAGAAACTCGGCGCGCATTACACACCCCGCGCCTATGTGCAGCGGCTCGTGGAAGCGACCCTCATGGAGCCATTGCGCGAGGATTGGCAGAAGACACTGCGCAAGGCAGAACACGCGAAGGAAACCGGCGATGAGAAAGCGGCGGTGACCATCGTTCGCAACTTCCACCGCCAGCTCTGCATCACGCGGGTCCTGGACCCTGCATGCGGGACGGGAAATTTTCTTTACGTATCGCTGGAGCTGATGAAGAAGCTGGAAGGCGAAGTCCTGGAAACTCTCGCCCAGCTCGGCGAACCGGAAAGCATGGGCCTCGACCGAGAAACCGTCGACCCGCACCAATTCCTCGGTCTCGAACTGAACCCACGCGCCGCGGCGATCGCGGAACTCGTGGTATGGATCGGCTATCTGCAACAGCACTACCGCACCCGCACCGGCCACCCGTCCGAACCGATCCTGCGAGCCTTCGAGAACATCAATTTCGGCAGACGCCAAGGCTACGACGCGGTGCTGACATGGGATGGCTATCCATTGCCAAAGGTGGTGGAGAAGGATGGAAAGCGAGTTGAGACCTATCCGAATGCGCGCCGACCTGCATGGCCGGAAGCGGAATTCATTGTAGGCAACCCGCCGTTTGTGGCAGGTCAAAATTTTCGTGAAACATATGGAAGTACTTACACGGAATCCCTTTGGGGTGTTTACTCACGTATCTCTGGTGGCGCTGATCTTGTGATATTCTGGTGGGATAGAGCTGCTGATATCCTTACAACCAAAAGGACACAGCTACGTCGCTTCGGCTTCATAACAACAAACTCAATCACTCAAGAATTTTCAAGACGTGTGATTAGACGGCACTTAGAAGCAAAGATCGCAATCTCTATTGTGCTTGCAATTCCTGATCACCCTTGGACCAAAGCCACCAAAGACGCTGCTGCTGTGCGCATTGCGATGACTGTTGCTGAGAAAGGACTCGTCGAAGGATCACTTGTGACCGTTCTGCGTGAGCGAGCACTTGAAACTGATGATCCCTATATAGAGTTTACTTCCAAAACAGGCCACATCAATTCCGACTTAACAATTGGAGCCGATATTACAGCGGCGAAAAAGCTAATTGCAAACGCAAGCTTATGTCATGACGGAATCAAACTGCATGGAAAAGGCTTCGTAGTATCCTGCCAGGAAGCAGAACATCTAGGCTTAGGAAAGCGAGATAGCCTCGAAAAGTACATTCGTCCTTATAGAAACGGCAAGGATTTAGCAGCGCATGCTCGCGGGCTGATGGTTATTGATTTATTCGCGATGGAAATAGACGAGATTAGGAGGAAATATCCTGAAATTTATCAGCACCTACTGGCAAATGTTAAACCGGAACGCGATACTAATAATCGAGCTACTTATCGCCTTAACTGGTGGATTTTTGGAGAGCCACGGCGTGAACTCCGTCCTGCACTTACAGATTTAGTTCGTTACGTTGCGACTGTTGATACAGCCAAGCACCGGATTTTTCAGTTCTTGGATATTGGAACAGTTTGCGATGATGGTGTTGTGATTATCGCGATTGACAGTAGCTATCATTTAGGTGTGCTCTCATCAGCACCTCACTTGATTTGGGCTCTGAGCGCAGGTGGAGACCTTGGGACGACGCCGCGATACTTCAAGTCACTATGCTTCGATCCCTTCCCCTTCCCCGATCTATCCGAGTTTCTGAAAGCTCAAATTAGCACCATCGCTGAAGAACTCGACGCCTTCCGCAAAACGCGCCAAGCGGAGCACCCCAAGCTCACTCTGACGCAGATGTACAATGTGTTGGAGAAATTGAAGGCTGGCGTGGCGCTTAATGCTGACGAGGAGCGCATCAAGGATGAAGGCCTCATTCTCATCCTGAAGGAGCTACACGAGCGGCTCGATGCTCTCGTGTTCGAGGCCTATGAATGGCCCGCGAACCTCACCGATGAGGAAATTCTTGAGCGGCTTGTTGCGCTCAATGCGGAGCGGGCGAAGGAGGAAGCGGCGGGGCATGTGCGGTGGCTGCGTCCGGATTATCAGATCCCGCGCTTTGCCAAAGGCCTTGCT